>DYSZ01000118.1:1615-11852 GCA_020726265.1 Draconibacterium orientale | reverse complement strand
CTAAAATACTGTTCAGTAATGCCATTTTTCTTTGTCTCAATCATTATTTAAAACCAGCGCAAATGTAATTAATTGTGCTGCCTAAAAAAACTACCTCTTTAATTTTATTAGTTTCCCAGTTAATACGCTAATGATAAAAAATATAAACTGCAGTTTTTGAAGGAGCTTAGAAACAAAAATTAAGCAGAACTTAAAAAGATGACAATATTTCCGGGGTGCCTGTTTTTCCATTTGCTTCGGCTTTTAAATGAAAGTGATAGATTTGCAAAAAACAAATCGAATGGAGAACCTTGGTAAAAAATGTTTCGTTTGCGAAAACCCGGTGAACAGTGAAAATTCTTCGTTAAACCCGGTTGTGAATATGCCGGTGTGCAATCTGTGCAAAAACTCACACAACGAAAAGCTGAAGGAAGCCGAATTGCTCGACAGCCTTGCCGACGGTCTTGTTTGCGGCTGTATTTAGATTGGCTACCGCTGCAACGCAGAAAGATAATTCTGCAATCTATTCATACCTTCTTCAATGTTTTCTATGGAATTGGCATACGAAAAACGCAGAAATCCCTCACCATTTTCGCCAAAATCGATTCCCGGTGTTACACCAACATGCGCTTTTTCAAGAATATTAAAAGCAAGCGAATAACTGTCGGTTGAAATGTGTTTCGTATTTACAAAAACATAAAATGCCCCGGTTGGCGGAACTTTAATATCGAAACCCATTTTTTGCAACCTGTCAATCAGGTATAAACGCCGTTCATCATAAATTTTATGCATCCGTTCAACATCGCCGGCAGCCGATTTCAGTGCTGCAATACCCGCCCGCTGTGCTGTTGAGCCGGCACAAATAAACAGGTTCTGTTGTAATTTCTGCATTGGGCGAACGGCTTCTTCTGGCGCAAATACATAGCCTAACCGCAATCCGGTCATGGCAAAAAGTTTTGAAAATCCATTGAGCACAAAAGTGTTTTTTGTAAACTCAAGCATCGAATGCGCCCGCCCTTCATAAACAAGACCGTGATAGATTTCGTCTGAAATCACAGGGATTCCAAATCCGGCAATCGCCTGCATCACATCCGGCGAAAGCAGGTTGCCTGTTGGGTTCATCGGGCTGTTGATAACAATTGCCTTTGTTTTTGGAGTAATCCGTTTGGCAATTTCAGCAGGACGGTATTGAAATCCGTCTTCCTCGTAAACCTGAACTTTAACCGGAACCGCATTTAAAAATCGAATAAAGTTCTGGTAACAAGCATAACCGGGGTCGGAAATAATTACCTCGTCGCCCACATCGCACAAAACACCAAGTGTAAGTAAAATAGCCGGCGAACTGCCCGAAGTAACAATGATTTGGTCAGGAGCAACATCTACATCGTATTCCTTTTTATATCTTTCTGAAATGGCCAGCCGCAATTCTGGGTCACCAAGACTGTGCGTGTAATGCGTGCGGCCTTCGTGATAAGCTTCGATAGCGGCTTCCGAAACACAAACCGGCAAATCAAAATCGGGTTCTCCCACTTCAAGATGAATTACGTGGATGCCTTTTCGCTCCATTTCTGCGGCTTTTTCAAGCACATCCATTACAATAAACGGTTTGATTTCGTGCGCTTTCTGAATAATCATGGTTGCAATTTCCGGTTTTGGATGTTAAAATTAATTGTAATTCCGGCTTTTACAAATATGCGCGCGCAATAAGTTTTAATGAAATTAAAATGTGATATCTACGTAATTATGCCGCTTTGAAACTTTTGATGTATTCATAACCAAATTATACCACAGATTCACAGATTGAAATTGATATAATAAACTGAATCTGTGAATCTGTGGCAATTTTTTGAAATTTCAGAGCAAATAATTCTTAAAATTAGATTGAAAATACTCATGGTAAAAATCCGGATAACAGTAATTAAAATGATGCGCTTCTGATTCCTATCCGGTTCAAATTAATTTCCTGACCCGAAAGTTTTTAGTTTTGTCTGAAATTTAAAAAACATGAAGATTTACGATTTATCGCACAAGTTAAATAACCAATCGCCGGTTTACCCCGGAATTCAGCAACCGGAATTTATCCCGGCTACACAGATTGAAACGCACGGCTACCGCGAAACACATTTCAGGTTTCACTCGCATCTGGGAACACACATTGATGCTCCTGCGCATATGATTGCTGATGGCTCCACACTCGACCAACTTGCAATCGACCAGTTTTGTGGGCAAGCTTTAATAATTAAAACTCCCACTAAAAAAAACATCGACATCGATATTCTTGCTGGTTTGGAGTTTGAGATTTCGAAATGTGATTTTGTTCTTTTCAATACCGGTTGGAGCAAATTCTGGGGTTCGCCTGCTTACTTCGGAAATTTTCCAGTGCTCACCACCGAAGCAACAGCATTTTTATTGCAGTTTTCATTGAATGGAATCGGGTTCGACCATATTTCTGCCGACTCGATGGATTCAAAAGATTATCAGAACCATTATGCCATTCTTGGCAAAAACATGATCATTATCGAAAACCTTATTTTTCCTGATGGTTTTGCCGAAAATTCGGGTGAGTTCAGTTGTTTTCCGCTGCCTTACGAAAATGCCGATGGCTCGCCAGTGCGCGCCGTTTTGAAATGTAAAGGAGCCTGACAACAGATTTGCCAGACTCCTTTATTTATTTCAAGTAGAATAAATGCTGCCACAGATTTACAGAAATTCAAAAATAAATCTGTGAATCAGTGGCATTTTATTTCTATTTCAATTCAAAACTTCCTTCCAAACCTTTGGCTGAGCTTGTTCCCACCCAAAGTTTAAACTGTCCCGGTTCGGTGTGCCAACCAGCAGCTTCTGTGAAAAATTCCAGTTCTTTTTCAGTAATTTTAAAAGTGATTTCTTTTGATTCTCCGGCATTCAGCCCGATTTTCTGAAATCCTTTCAATTCCTTCACCGGCCGTGCAATGCTGCCAACCAAATCGCGGATGTACAACTGAACAACTTCTTCTCCAAACCTTTCGCCTGAGTTTTTCAAAGTTACAGTTGCGCCGATTTCGCCGCCTTTTGTTAAAACCGAATCAGAAATTGTTAATCCTGAATACTCGAATGTGGTATAACTCAAGCCATAACCAAACGGGAAAAGTGGCGAATTGGCAACATCGACATAACGCGACCAAAGTGTAACATCGTCGCTGCCCGACGGACGGCCTGTGGAAAAATGGGCGTACGACATTGGTAATTGTCCTACCGAACGTGGAAACGAAACAGGCAATTTTCCCGATGGATTGTAATTGCCAAAAAGCACGTCGGCAATGGCGTTTCCGGCCTGCGAACCCAAATGCCAGGTTTCCAGAATCGACGGAACTGTTTCAGCCATCTTGTTAATTTCGAGCGCACGGCCATTCATCAGTACAACCACTACATTTTTATTCACTTTGTACACTTCATCAAGTAATTTCTGCTGAAGACCTTTTAACGAGATGTCACTCTGGCTGCGGCCTTCACCACTTTGGAAACAATCTTCGCCCAAAGCAATCACTACCACTCCTGCGCTGCGTGCTGCTTTAACAGCGGCGTCAAGTCCCGAAACGTCGGTTTCATTGAACTTAAGTTTTGTGAAAAAATTTCTCTGACTAATCACATAATCGGGACCTTTTGCAAAAATCACATTTTGCTCACCAACAACTGCAGTAATCCCTTCGAGCAGCGAAACTGCTGAATTCGGGATGGCCTGTGCGCGCCAGTTGCCCAACGGAACATCTTTGCTGGCAGCCAGTTCGCCAATCACAGCAATCTTTTTACCCGATTTCGCCAAAGGCAGCAGGTTGTTATCATTTTTCAGCAAAACGATGCTTTTCTTTGCCACTTCGCGCGCAGCGTGCAAATTTTCTTCACTCAGAATCACATTTTTTTCACGTTCCGGGTTACAATATTTCCAGGGGTCATCAAAAAGTCCAAGCCTGAACTTTATTCTGAGAACACGGCGAACTGCGTCGTCAACCAGCGATTCATGAACTTCGCCAGATTCAATTAATCCTTTCAATTCGTTGATGTAAGCGTTGGCTTCCATATCCATATCCGAACCGGCAATCATAGCTAATTTTGCGGCTTCGCGGTTGCTGGCCGCAGCCCCGTGATTGATCATCTCACCTATCGAACCCCAGTCGGAAACCACAAAACCATCAAAACCCCACTCCCCTTTCAGAATATCGCGCTGCAAATGAACACTGCCGGTTGCCGGTATTCCGTTCAGCGTATTAAACGAATTCATAAAAGTGGCGGTACCTGCTTCAACAGCGGCTTTAAACGGAGGCAGAATTTCGTTTTGAAGGCGTTGTTCGCTCAAATCAACCGTGTTATAATCGCGTCCGGCTTCGGCTACACCGTATGCGGCAAAGTGTTTAACACAAGCGGCAATCGTATTTTCGGCAGCTAAATCGTCACCCTGAAAACCTTTTACACGGGCAAATGCGAATTGTGCTCCCAAATAAGGGTCTTCGCCTGCGCCTTCCATAACTCTACCCCAGCGGGCATCGCGCGAAACATCAACCATTGGGGCAAAAGTCCAGTGTAACCCGGCAGCAGCCGACTCATCAGCAGCCACTTTTGCCGACAATTTTGCAACTTCGGGGTCCCAGCTGGCAGCCTCGCCCAGCGGAATCGGGAACATGGTCCGATAACCATGAACCACATCGTAACCCAAAATCAGCGGAATGCCCAATCGGCTGCTATCGACCGCCAGTTGCTGCACTTTTCGTGTAGCTGCAACGCCGGTAACATTCAGCATCGAGCCCAGTTTCCCCTCTTTAATCATGTTGTAAATAAACATCGAGTCGGCATTTGCCGGCGCAGGACCAGTCATTTCCCAGCGCGATGTATATTGGTTTAACTGACCAATTTTCTCGTCGAGTGTCATTTTTGCAAGCAGTTCCTCCACCCGATTTTCAACATCGGCACCAGCGGCAGACTGATTTTGTTTTGCGGCTGGTTGGCAGGCGCTAAATAAAATCAATAGCGAAATAAGTCCTGAAAAAAGTTTTCTCATAAGATGTAATTATTTGATTTATAAATATTTTTAAACTTAATGCAACAAATCAGGTACATATTGATTCAGTGGCCAAAAGTAGCGAAAAGTGTATAAAATTATAGCTGAATAAATTTTTTTCAGCCTTTCAGAATAAATGCAAAACAGCGTAAACAAAAACCGCGTTTTATATGTATGATAAAGCAGAAAACAATCGAATGAAAATTACGAGACAAATTATCATTTTTACCCTTATCATAATCAATCTTCCGGGGTTCGGGCAGGAACAAAAAACGGCGCAAAAAGACACCACTTTTTCGGGGAAAATTGATGAAGTAACGGTTACAGCGTTTCGTTCGCCTTACAATATTTTCAATATTCCGGCTCCTGTAAATGTGATTACGCCCTTACAACTCGAAATAGGAAATTCGCTTACCACAGTTGAAGCACTGAACCAGGTTTCGGGGGTGCTGATGCATAGCGGAACACTAAATACAAACAGGTTGACAATCCGTGGAATTGGCGCCCGCACGCCATACGCCACCAATAAAATAAAAGCCTATTTTGGCGAAATACCGCTCACTTCGGGCGATGGTGAAACTACGCTCGAAGACCTCGAAAACAGCGCCATCAGCAGGGCTGAAATTGTAAAAGGTCCGTCATCGAGTTTGTTTGGCGCAGGTTTGGCGGGCGTGGTACTTTTTTATCCCAGAAGTGTGGCCGGTGATTTTGTGCAAAATCAAACCACAATTGGCTCCTTTGGCACTTTTAAAAATGTACTTTCAGCCGGAGTGGCAGGTGAAAACACAAATATTTTTGCCCTTGGTTCGGTACTTAAAAGCGATGGTTACCGCGAAAACAATGAAACGAACCGTTACAATATGTCGCTGAATTCGGCATGGAAAATCACCAATTCCACCGAATTACAAGTACTGCTGAAAGCAACAAAAATGAAAGCCTACATTCCGAGTTCGCTCGATTTGCCCACTTTTGAACAAACACCGGAAAAAGCTGCGGCCAACTGGCAAAATGTGAAAGGCAACGAAGAATACACAAACGGCCAGTTTGGGGTAACATTGAATTTTGCGCTTCCCGAATTTCAAAAAATTTCAGCAGCAACATTTGGCAGTTTTAAAAAGGCCGATGAACTCCGCCCCTTTAACCGGCTTGGCGAAAATGCTGATTACCTGGGCTGGCGCGCGTATTACCAGAAACAGTTTGAAGGAGAAAATAATCGGTTCACACTCTCCTCGGGAATTGAATTTTTTCGCGAAAATTATCGATGGTCAACATTTTCAAATGCGAATGATGATGTACTTTCCGACAACCAGGAAAAAAGGCAGTACGAAAATCTTTTTGTTCAGCTTGAATCGGGCTTTTCTGAAAGATATTTTATTTCGGCAGGGGTAAACGGCAATCTAACCCGGTTTTTTTATACCGATTTTTACATTGAAAATGGCGATCAATCGGGCAAACAACATTACAAGCCAGCCATTTCGCCAAGGCTGGGAGTGAATGTGGTAGTCAACCGGAATATTTCAGTTTTCGGGAATATCAGCCACGGTTTTTCAACACCTTCTTTTGAAGAAACTTTGCTTCCGGCTGGTGAAATCAACCCCGATATCAAACCTGAAACCGGCTGGAGTACAGAAATCGGGTTCCGCTCACAATGGGCGGGCCGGTTGCAATTTTCGGCCAGTTACTATCGTATTTATATTAAAAACCTGCTGGTTGCCAGGCGTACCGGCGAAGATGCTTATGTTGGCATAAATGCCGGAAAATCGGAACATCCCGGGCTTGAAACCGAGCTGCGATGGAACGTGACTAACCCCAAAAGATATCCGTCGCTGATGCTTTCCGGCACTGCCACATTTGCCAATTATCATTTCACAGAATTTACTGATTTGGATGTTGAGTATTCGGGAAAACTGATTCAGGGAACCACAAAAAACACATGGTTTGCACTGGCTAATTTTAATGCCGCAAAAAATATAAGCTTTAATTTTTGGCACCGCTTCACCGGTGAAATGCCATTAAATGATGCAAATTCAGGCTTTTCCGACCCGTTTGGTATTACTAATTTTGAAGGTAAATTCAATGCAAAAATCAACCGGCTAAAGCTACAGTTACACGCAGGAATCCAGAATATTTTTGATGTACATTATGCGTCAATGCTGGCCGTAAATGCACCTTCGGTTGGCGGAAATTTACCCCGTTACTATTACCCCGGCAATCCACGTAACTATTTTGTTACTGTATTGATTGGACTGGAATAGGGTGACGCTGGACACTCGGCTCCGAACCGCATTTTTTATTTTCGGCGGTTCGCCCTCCCGACCATTGAGCACGGAAACCGCCGCTCCCGAGTCTACGCAAGAAAAAACTCATACGCCCTAAACAATAACCCATCTAATCCTGACAATTCAATTGTGATTGGCTAACTTTTTATCGGAACCAGGTGACACGTCTGATAGAAACTTCTCAATTATTAACCCAATAACCGGCGGTTCTCCCGCCTGACTGTCTGTCGCGCAGAAAACTGCTGTACCCTACTTATTTTCGATGATTTTAACTGTTGTACGACGGTTTTGCCTGCGTCCTTCTTCAGTGGCATTGTCGGCAACCGGTACTTTGTCTCCATAACCTTCAGATTGTAACCTCCCGCCGGCAATTCCGTTTTTCACGAGATATTCAACCACGGAGTTTGCCCTGAGTTCCGAAAGTTGCTGGTTTCGTTCTGCCGAACCCGAGCTGTCGGTATGTCCCTGAATCTGAACTTTCATGCCTGAATTGTTTTTCAGGAAAGCAACCAGTTTACCCAACTCTGGTTCCGATTGTGGCAAAATCCTGAACGAATCGGTTTCGTAATAAATATTGTACAACTCCATTTTTGCACCCACTTCAATGGGTTCGAGTTCAATGGCCAACGCAAACGGATTTATCAACGAAGTTGAATCTTTCAGCAAAATCGATTTTGAGTAAAACAAATAACCGGGATGCGACACATTAAACGAATAGTTGCGCTGCAAAGGTAATGCGAGTGTAATTTCGCCCTTTTCATCGGCATGTTCAATGCGGCTTTGCGGTGGCGAATACGACAGGTTAATCAGGTCAATATCAGCCTGAACCACTTTTCTGGTCTTCTTGTCGCTGATTTTTGCTTTTACATACGAAACCGGCGTGGGCCGCAAGCCACGGGTAAGATTGAATGAAAAAATATCAAGTCCTTTATCTGCAACTCGTGCCGAAGAAAAATACGCTGTTTCACCAATCGAGCTGATGGTTAATCCGAGCTCATCTTTGTTTGTATTAATTGGGTAACCCATATTTTTCATCCCAAGAATGTTTCCGAATTCGTCGATTTCAGCGGTAAAAAGATCATATCCACCCATCCCGGTCTGCATGTCGGAAGCAAAATAAAAGTTGCACCCATTGGCATGAATAAACGGCGAAATTTCATTCCCGCTTGTGTTGATTTCGCTTCCCATATTTACCGGCGATTTAAACTGTGGAGTGCCAATTTCTGAGAATCCCTTAAATTCAGCCCGCCAAATGTCTTTACTTCCGTTACCTCCTGGCCGGCTGCTTGAAAAATACAGGTATTTGTTATCCGACGAAAACGAAGGTTGACCTTCCCAGGCAGTTGAATTAAGTGTGCTGCCGGCATTTGCAGGCTTGCTCCATTTTCCGTTTACAAATCGCGAAAAATAAATATCGCAGCTTCCCAATCCATCGCGGCGGTTACAGGCGGTAAAAAACAGGATTTTTGAGTCGGCCGACAAAGTTTGTGCGCCTTCGTTATCCTGCGTGTTCACATCGGTCATTGGACTGGCATTCTTTGATTCCATCGAGTCGAGGTCGGCCACATAAAAATCTTCCTGCGCCATCTGCCCATCGCCCCTCAATAATCTTGTAAACACAAGCTTTTTACCATCAAGCGATGGCGTCGGCCAATATTCATCGTACTCCGAATTTACCTGATCGCCCATGTTTTGCGGGTCAAACTCCACCGGATTCTCTATCGAACTGATGGCAAACTGGCAACTCGCAATTTTACAGGCCAGCAAAAACTGCCGCTTCTCTGGAATTGTTTTGCTTTTGCTGTATTCGTTGTAATTTAAAAGCGCTTCAGAATAATCGGCCTTTTTGTAAAATGCTTCTCCCAAACGAAAAGCGATTACTGGTTGCGCAGCAATTTCATTGGCTTTTGTGAGATGCTGAATTTCAAGGCTTACCGAATCAATTTCGCTGTAAATATCGGCCAGAAGTAAATGGGCATCACGAAAACCCGGGTTTTCGGCTAAAATGCGTGTACACTTTTCAATCGACTGACTGTAATTTTTCGAAGTGTAAGCTGTTTTTGCCTCTTCAAACTGCTTTTCCACTTTTTTGTCGGTTTGCGCAAGCGTTTGCCAATTCAGCAAAAATATAAACACCGAAACTCCGAAAATGAACCTGAAAAACCTTTCCTGATTTAATAAATTGATTTTCAACATGGTAAAACTAAATTCAAATTTATATTTCATTTTACAATCGTACAAAATACGTTACATCCTCACACAGCAACTATTTCATAAGGGATCCAAAATTGAGCGTGAAAATAATAAAAAAACAACCCTGAATCATTTTGTATCAACTGTAAACATTGAAAAAATACAAGGTTCGGTTCAACTTATTCAAAAAATTTTTATTTTTCACCGATGTTTAACAGTTAATCGATTTAAATTCGATTTAAGTTTTATTGTTTTTTAAAATGAAAAAGAATAGTATCAGGAAAAATCATTCTGATTTTAACGACAGCTACGATTTTGGAAGAAATGGTGTTGCTTTAAGAGACAAAGGTTCGAAAAAACGTTTATCGATTTATGACGAGTACGAAGAAGAAGACGATTTAATCCAGAACCAGGAAAAATTCAAACATCGCCGCCACTGATTTTCTGTACCGGCATTTTGTGTGCAACCAATTCGATCCGGAAATGACCTGAAAAAAATTCGTCCGTTTTTTACCCCTTCACATTTGCCGGCTGGTAAGTTTTACTTTTCATAAAATGCTTCATGACCGGGATAATGGTATTTTGCCCGTGCCACATTTTCGGGCAAACAATAGTAAATTGCCTCGCCGGTGGCACATTCAGTGCCTTCGCCATCATAAAGCACTGCGCTGATTGTTGCTGTTTTGCGGTCGGCGGATGTTACTTTTCCGGTGATGGTGATTTCGCCTTTCGAAATATTTACGGGCTTCAGGTA
>DYSZ01000118.1:0-1515 GCA_020726265.1 Draconibacterium orientale | reverse complement strand
GGATTGTATATTTTTATCATACCGAATTACTGATTTTTGCCAAAGGTAGAAAAATTGGAAGTTTCACTGGTTTCGCATCATTTTTCTATTGTTATATTTGCTAAAAATTAAACCAGATGAAAAGATTTTTACTACTCACAGTATGTATTGCACTGTTTTTGAGCGCTTTCTCACAAGACTTTTTTAATACCGATTTCAACAAACATAAAAAATACATCATTCTTACCAACCCCACTGTTGCCAACCTGAAAACGATTCAGTTTCTTGTAAAAGCTAAGCTTCTTGATGTAAATACAAATAAAATGAAGTTTGTGGGTGTTTATTTTACCGGTCAGGCTTATGATTTTACACAAACTAAAAAGTTCCTCGAAGAAAACGAAATTGAAAATTTTTACCTAAATGAGATAAAAGGTGAACTCACCGATGAAAATCTTTTTGGCGAAAACGACTGCACCCCGCAGTTGAAAAAGGTTTTTGAAAATTCAACAGGTGTATTCTTTTTTGGAGGCCCCGATATTCAGCCTGAAATTTATGACGAGGGAAATTCGCTTTCAGTAGTTACCGACCCCGGCCGGCACCGGTTTGAAACCACCTTTCTGTTTCATCTTTTGGGTGGTTACCGCAACGAAGACTTCAAACCTTTTCTGGAAGAAAACAAAAAGTACCTTGTTACCGGCTTTTGTCTTGGCATGCAAACCATGAATGTGGCTGCCGGCGGTACTTTAATTCAGGATATTCCGGCTGAGATTTACGCTGCCGAAACACCTGAAAAAACAGTGGAAATTGGTCGTCAGAATTTACACCGCAACTACTGGCAGGAAATGGTAAAAGACTCGCTGCTGATGGGTATTAACCTGCACACGATTCAGTTTACAAGCCACCCGTTTTTTGGCAAAGCCGTTGATGTATCAAAAACTTTTTACCCGCGAGTACTTAGCAGTCACCACCAGGCTGCCGAAAAAATTGGGAAAAACCTTGAAGTGACAGCCGTTTCGGCCGATGGAAAAATTGTGGAAGGACTGGCACACAAAAAATATCCGAATGTTTTTGCAGTTCAGTTTCACCCCGAAGTACCGGCTTTGTACAAAGACCGCGAAAAACTGAAGTTTCACCCCGATGACCAACCGACGACCTACAACGATATTATCGGCAAAAAAAGCGTTCGCTTTCACGAAGAGTACTGGGGGTATATTTCGTATGTATTAAGAAAATCGAAAAACTGAAAATTTGTTTTTTAACCTTTTCCATAGTTTAAAACTTTGGAAAAGGTTAATTCAAAGAGAAATGAACAATTTGTAAATGTCTTTGCTACTTTTGCGCCCTCAAAATAAACAGATTCGAAAATGACATTTCTGGAAGAGATACAACGCAGGCGCACCTTTGGAATAGTTAGTCATCCCGATGCCGGGAAAACCACACTGACAGAAAAACTGCTGCTTTTTGGTGGTGCCATTCGTGTGGCAGGTGCGGTTAAAAGCAATAAAATCAAAAAAGGTGCCACCTCCGATTTTATGG
>DYSZ01000117.1 GCA_020726265.1 Draconibacterium orientale | reverse complement strand
ATTTATTCGTTTTTTCAACTTAACCAGTGGTCTGTTTTTCGGGGAGTATTATATTTCTCCACAAGTTCTTCTTGCGTAAATCCTTTTGATTTTCTGAAATCAGCAATCTTTTTCCCCAGTTCCGGTTATTGAATCATTTTGAAACTTTTCAGCAATTTTAAATCTTAACTTAAAAACAGTTCACGAAATATTATCGTTTTATACCTGACATTTACCCGACATACTGTTTAATTTATTGAATTTCTGTTTATTATCATTTATCCATATCATGTAATGCCTCGCTGCCGCACGATTGCATCGTGTGGCTTAAAGTAAAAATTACCACGCGAAAGGATTCGCGCGGTAGCGAGGGATGGTTTGCGTGATTCGTGTGTGTTGTAAGGGGTGACTTCATTTGGTTCGTTTTGGGTTAGCATCATGGTAATGAACGGATTAATTTGCCACTAAAGGCAAAAAATAATCCAACAGGTTGTACCGGGGATGTTGAGAAACATAAAAATTAAACAGGAGCGATGAGATTCAGCAGGTGCCTTTAGTCACCAACTGAACAGGCTCAGCATAGCCTACTGATTCAATTTGCACTCTGATAGTGCATTTTTTGTTTCCATTTGCACTCAAATAGTGCAAATTTATTATTTTTACAGAAAATAAACTGCTATGGATAAGTTATTTGAACAGTTTCAGAAGCTGCTGAGAGAAACTGATACAGGTTTCTTCCGCTACATTTATGCTGAAATCAACTGGAAAAACCGGATGATTGGACTTACCGGTCCACGTGGCGTTGGGAAAACCACGCTGGTTTTACAGCATATTAAAATGAACATGAATGCTGCCGACACACTTTATGTAACTGCCGAGGATTTTTATTTTGCCGATAACAGGCTGATTGATTTAGCTGGCGATTTTGTAAAGCGCGGCGGGAAATACCTGTTTATCGATGAAATTCATAAATACAAAGACTGGTCAAAAGAACTGAAACTGATATACGATTATCATCACGGGCTGAATGTGGTGTTTACAGGTTCATCGGTATTGGATATCAAAAAAGGAGCCGCTGATTTAAGTCGCAGAGCCGTAATGTACAATATGCGGGGTTTGTCGTTCAGAGAGTATTTACAATTGTTTCATCAAATATCTGCCCGGGTGTATTCTCTGGAAGAAATCCTCGAACATAAAGCCGGACTTCCCGATGTAAAACATCCGCTGCCTTTGTTTGCAGCGTATCTGAAAAGCGGGTATTATCCGTTTGCAAAAGAGGAAGATTTTAATCTGAAGTTACAACAGATTGTGAACCAGACACTGGAAACAGACATTCCGATGTATGCAGGCATGAATGTTTCAACGGGCCGGAAACTGAAGCAACTGCTGGCCATTATTGCTAAAAGTGTACCGTTTAAGCCTAATATGACAAGTATAGCAACTGCTCTTTCGGCCAGCAGGAATAACATTACCGATTATTGCCTGTTTATTGAAGAGGCCGGAATGATAGCACAACTGCGCGATGCTACCGGAGGTATAAAGGAATTGGGTAAAGTGAATAAGATTTATCTCGATAATACAAATCTGATATATTGTTTGGCCAACGAAAACGCAAACACGGGCAACATAAGGGAAACATTTTTCCTGAATCAGCTGAGCGTAAAGTATGAGGTAATGGCATCGCCTGCAGCCGATTTTATTGTTGGTGACTATACCTTTGAAGTAGGTGGGAAAAACAAAGGATTGAAGCAGATACAGGGTATCGGAAAAGGTTTTATTGCAAAAGACGATATTGAACTTGGCTATTTGAACACGATTCCTCTCTGGCTGTTTGGCTTAACCTACTGATTTTGTTTTAAACTTTACCGCCCGAAGCGTTGTTTAATAATCATAAAAAACCAGTCTGTAATGAACGAATACGAAGAATCAAGAAGGGGTTTCCTGGCAAAGCTGGGATTGGCAGTTGGCGCACCAGTGTTGGCAAGCGAAAAGCTTTCGGCACACGTACTGAACAGTAAAACGGAGTTTCCACTCACCGCCCCGCAACAACAACTGATGGATCGCTACGAACAATGGATGGATGAATTTATCCCAGTAATCAAAGCTTTCAGAGCCAACCCCGATGATGCAGCGGCTAAAAAAAGCATTGCAGTACTCTCGGAGGAAGCCGAAGCCTGGCGGGTTCAACTCATAAAGTTTATGAAAGACGAAAACTTTGCCCGGTACTACATGACAGTCACCGAGCGAATGACAAAGGAAATCTATTGAATCTGGCACTTCTACAGTTTAGTCAGTGATAACAGACTTCGACTACGCTCTGTCTGACTGTCACCCTGAGTGCAGTCGAAGGGTGCATATAGTTCAGGTATCAATAAGTAAATGATATTGTACAGGCGTTATAAAACAGAAAAGAGGAACCGTTAATGATTCCTCTTTTTCTATTTTGTATGATGACATTTTAAGCCTGCGCTGTTGGACCGCCAAAACTCAGCGGTGGCAGCATGGGGTCTGAACCCGGATTATTTTTGATTGGCCCGTTTACTGCTTCAAACTTTTTAATGTTATCCTGCAGCGCAAACAGCAATCGTTTTGCATGTTCCGGTGTAAGAATAATGCGCGACTTTACGTTCGCTTTGGGAATTCCCGGCATAATCCTTACAAAATCGACCACAAACTCTGAACTCGAGTGCGTAATCACTGCAAGATTTGAATAAACGCCCTGCCCGATCTCTTCGCTGAGTTCGATATTCAGCTGCTGTGGTTTCAGATTCTTTTCGTCCATCCTCTTTTAAGATTAATCTTTCATATCAACCAGTTGGTCGTATTCCGATTTGGAACCTACCACAAGGTTTTTGTACTCTTTCAAACCTGTACCGGCCGGAATCAGGTGACCGCAAATCACGTTTTCCTTTAATCCATCGAGGTAATCGGTTTTGCCGTTGATGGCAGCTTCGTTTAATACCTTGGTGGTTTCCTGGAACGATGCGGCTGATAACCAGCTGCGGGTTTGCAGTGCGGCACGAGTGATACCCTGTAACACCTGGCTCGATGTTGCGGGGATTGCATCCCGGGCTTCAATCAGCTTCTTGTCTTTTCTCCTCAACTGTGAATTTTCATCCCTCAGTTTACGGGCCGAGATAATCTGTCCGGCTTTGATCCCGTCTGCATCACCCGCTTCGATTACCACTTTTTTGTTGTAAATCCAGTCGTTTTCAGAGAAGAATTCATTTTTATCCACCACCTGTTTTTCAAGGAAGCGGGTATCACCCGGGTCTTCGATTTCCACTTTGCGCATCATCTGACGGATGATGATTTCATAGTGTTTATCGTTGATTTTTACCCCCTGCATACGATACACATCCTGAACTTCGTTCAAAATGTACTCCTGTACGGCGGTCGGGCCTTTGATTGCCAGAATATCGGATGGAGTGGTTGCACCGTCAGACAGCGGGGTACCTGCCCTGATGTAGTCGTTCTCCTGAACAAGTATCTGTTTTGAAAGCGGAACCATGTATTTTTTAACATCGCCCGATTTCGAAGTAACAATGATTTCGCGGTTACCACGTTTGATTTTGCCCATCGAAACTTCACCGTCGATTTCCGAAACAATTGCCGGATTCGAGGGGTTACGAGCTTCGAACAACTCAGTAACACGGGGCAAACCACCGGTGATATCACCAGCTTTACCAGCAGCGCGCGGAATTTTCACTAACACCATACCGGCTTTTACCACCTGTTTATTGTCAACCGAAATGTGACCACCTACGGGTAAGTTGTACGAACGAATGGCAATTCCCTCGCCATCAACCACCTTCAGTGTCGGGTTCTTGGTTTTATCTCTCGATTCGATGATCACCCTTTCGCTGTACCCGGTCTGTTCGTCCGATTCTTCGCGGAAAGTAACACCGTCAATCAGGTTTTCGAATTCAACAGTACCATCAAATTCAGTAATGATTACACCATTGAACGGGTCCCATTCGCAAATGAGTTTTCCTTTGCGAACTTCCTGCCCGTTTTTCACATACAGTTTCGAACCGTATGGAATCGGGTGTGTTGAAAGTGTGATATTTGTATTCTTATCGACAATCTTTAATTCAGTCAAACGGCTGACAACAACATCGCACTCGTCGGCATCTTCAGGTTTAAATTTAACCGCACGAAGTTCTTCAACTTCAACATAACCATCATATTTTGACTCAACCATCGACTGAGCGGAAATATTACCGGCAATACCCCCTACGTGGAAGGTACGAAGCGTAAGCTGTGTACCAGGTTCACCAATTGATTGGGCTGCAATAACGCCGGTTGCTTCACCCTTCTGTACCTTTTTACCGGTAGCCAGGTTTCGACCGTAACATTTTGCACAAATTCCCACTTTCGATTCGCAGGTAAGTACCGAACGGATTTCAACACTCTCGATAGGAGAGTTTTCAATCACCGATGCAATATCTTCGGTAATTTCTTCACCAGAGGCAACAATTAATTCGCCGCTTAATGGGTGGAAAATATCGTGAACCGAAGTACGGCCAACGATTCTTTCGAACAGTGAAGCCACAATTTCTTCGTTGTTTTTGATGGTTGTAGCCACCAACCCACGCAAAGTTCCGCAGTCGTCTTCAGAAATAATAACATCCTGAGCCACGTCAACCAAACGACGGGTAAGATATCCTGCATCAGCTGTTTTCAGTGCAGTATCGGCCAACCCTTTACGGGCACCGTGGGTTGAAATAAAGTATTCGAGAACCGACAGACCTTCTTTAAAGTTGGCCAAAATCGGGTTTTCGATAATCTGCGAACCCGTAGAACCTGATTTTTGTGGTTTTGCCATCAAACCCCTCATGCCGCTTAACTGCCGAATCTGTTCTTTCGAACCACGGGCACCAGAGTCAAGCATCATATAAATTGAGTTGAAACCCTGTTTGTCGCTGCTCAAAGTCTGCATTACCACCTGGGTAAGTTTTGCGTTGGCATGTGTCCAAATGTCGATAACCTGGTTGTACCTTTCGTTGTTGGTGATAAAACCCATGTTGTAGTTATTGATAATATCTTCAACTTCGGCGTATCCGTCGGCAACAATTTTTTCTTTGGCTTCAGGAATAATCACATCATCGAGGTTAAACGACAGACCACCGCGGTAAGCCATATCATAACCAAGGTCTTTAATATCGTCGAGGAAAGCTACAGTTTTTGCATTTCCACTGCGGATAAATACATCGGTAATGATGGTACGTAATGATTTTTTTGTCAGCAACTGGTTGATATAACCGGCTTCGCGTGGTGTTTTTTCGTTAAAAATCACGCGGCCAACAGTTGTTTCAATAATATGTTTGAAATAGTTGCCCTTTTCATCAACGTCTTCAACCTTTACTTTAATAATAGCATGAAGGTCGATTACTTTTTCGGAATAAGCGATAATTACTTCTTCTGCTGAATAGAATGTCATTCCCTCACCACGGGCACCTTTGCGTTGTTTGGTCATGTAATACAGACCCAAAACCATGTCCTGCGAAGGAACCTGAATAGGAGCTCCATTGGCCGGGTTCAGCAGGTTGTGCGAAGCAAGCATTAAAAGCTGAGCTTCGAGAATCGCTGCATTTCCGAGCGGAAGGTGAACTGCCATCTGGTCACCGTCGAAGTCGGCATTAAAACCGGTACAAACGAGCGGGTGCAACTGAATTGCCTTTCCTTCGATTAAAACCGGCTGGAAAGCTTGGATTGACAAACGGTGCAGGGTGGGCGCGCGGTTTAGCATAACCGGATGCCCTTTGAGCACGTTTTCAAGAATTTCCCAAACAACCGGATCTTTGCGGTCAACTATTTTTTTGGCCGATTTTACTGTTTTTACAATACCGCGTTCAATCAGTTTCCTGATTACAAATGGTTTGTACAGCTCGGCAGCCATATCTTTCGGAATACCACATTCGTGGATTTTCAGTTTCGGACCTACCACAATTACCGAACGGGCCGAATAATCGACACGTTTACCGAGCAGGTTCTGACGGAAACGTCCCTGTTTCCCCTTCAAACTGTCGGAAAGTGATTTTAACGCTCTGTTATTTTCGGTTTTTACCGCGTTCGATTTTCTTGAGTTATCGAAAAGTGAATCCACTGCTTCCTGAAGCATACGTTTCTCGTTACGGAGAATCACTTCGGGTGCTTTGATTTCAATCAACCTTTTTAAACGATTGTTGCGGATAATTACTCTGCGATAAAGGTCATTCAAATCGGATGTGGCGAAACGACCACCATCGAGCGGCACCAACGGGCGCAAATCGGGCGGAATAACCGGCACAACGCGCACAATCATCCACTCGGGGCGGTTGATGTTTTTGCTTGCCCTGAAAGCTTCAACAACCTGAAGTCTTTTCAGTGCTTCGTTTTTACGTTGCTGCGAAGTTTCGGTATTTGCCTTGTGGCGTAATGTGAATGATAAATCGTCGAGATCGATTTTACTTAAAATATCGAACAACGCTTCAGCACCCATTTTTGCCAAAAACTTATTCGGGTCTGAGTCATCAAGCAGATGGTTGTCTTTTGGAAGTGTTTCAACAATGTCGAGATATTCTTCTTCCGTCAGAAAATCGAGTTCTCTCACGCCATCGACATATTTTACACCCGGATTGATTACCACATAACGCTCGTAGTAAATAATGCTATCGAGTTTTTTTGTGGGTAACCCAAGCAGGTAGCCAATTTTATTTGGCAACGACTTGAAGTACCAGATGTGCGCAACAGGCACCACCAGCGAAATGTGTCCCATGCGTTCGCGACGCACTTTCTTTTCGGTTACCTCAACACCACAACGGTCGCAAACAATACCCTTGTAACGGATGCGTTTGTATTTTCCGCAGTGGCACTCGTAATCTTTTACGGGTCCGAAAATACGTTCGCAGAACAAACCATCGCGCTCGGGTTTGTATGTTCGATAGTTAATTGTTTCAGGTTTCAAAACTTCGCCAAACGATCTTTCCAGAACTTCTTCGGGAGATGCAAGGCTGATTGAAACTTTTGCAAAACTAACCTTCGCTTTGTTATCTTTTTTGAATGCCATAAATACTAATTATAAAAATGAAAACAGCACCTGTCCAATTCAGGAATGAAATTACTCCATTCTCACACTTAATCCCAATCCCCTGAGTTCGTGCAACAATACGTTTAACGATTCAGGAATACCGGGTTGCGGCATCGGTTCGCCTTTTACGATCGCTTCGTATGCTTTTGCCCTTCCCATCACATCGTCAGATTTTACCGTAAGGATTTCCTGAAGAATGTGGGATGCACCAAATGCCTCGAGTGCCCAAACCTCCATTTCACCAAAACGCTGACCACCAAACTGTGCTTTACCACCGAGAGGTTGCTGCGTAATAAGCGAATACGGACCAATTGAACGGGCATGCATTTTATCTTCAACCATGTGCCCCAGTTTCATCATATAAATAACGCCAACTGTGGCATGCTGGTCGAATTTTTCTCCGGTCTCGCCATCGCTGAGTTGCGTTACACCAAAACGTGGAACGCCAGCTTTATCGGTATATTCACTGATTTCTTCGAGGGTTGCACCATCAAAAATTGGTGTGGCAAATTTTACCCCAAGATTTTTACCTGCCCAACCAAGTACAGTTTCGTAAATCTGTCCGAGGTTCATACGCGAAGGTACACCCAGCGGATTTAAAACGATGTCAACCGGGGTACCATCGGAAAGGAAAGGCATGTCTTCCTGACGAACAACACGCGATACAATCCCTTTATTACCATGGCGACCCGCCATTTTATCACCAATCTGCAACTTACGTTTTTTGGCAATGTAAACTTTTGCCAACTGAATGATTCCGGCTGGTAACTCATCCCCAATGGTTATGTTGTATCGTTCACGACGGGAAACAGCTTCGGCTTCCTTGTATTTCATGATGAAGTTGTTGATCACCTTGAATACCATATCGTTTTTCTGTTTATCAGTTGTCCATTTCTGTGGATTAATATTCAGATAATCGATTTCCTGAAGCTGTTTTAACGTGAATTTTACACCTTTGGCAATAATCTCGGTTCCGTAATAATCTTTCACTCCCTGCGATGTTTTGCCTCCAATCAAAGTAAAAACTTTGTCTTCGAGTTTAGCTCTCAGTGAGGTGACTTCGCGTTCAAAACGTTCGTCAATCTGGTCAAGCAATGTTTTTGTTGCTTTTCCTTTTTTGTCTTTTGTAACGCGCGAGAAAAGTTTTTTATCGATAACAACACCCATCAGCGATGGAGAAGCTTTCAAAGAAGCGTCTTTCACATCACCAGCTTTGTCACCAAAAATTGCACGCAGCAGTTTTTCTTCGGGCGATGGATCTGATTCTCCTTTCGGAGTGATTTTACCAATCAATATATCGCCGGGTTTAATATCGGCTCCAATTCTAATCAATCCATTTTCGTCGAGATTACGTGTAGCTTCCTCGCTTACATTCGGAATATCTGATGTAAACTCTTCAACTCCACGTTTTGTGTCGCGAACTTCAAGACTGTATTCATCAACATGTACCGATGTAAATACATCTTCGCGTACAATGCGTTCCGAAATTACAATTGCATCCTCGTAATTGTATCCCTGCCAAGGCATAAAAGCGACCATAAGGTTACGGCCCAATGCAAGTTCGCCTTTTTGTGTAGCGTAACCTTCAGTTAAGATTTCACCTTGCTTGATTCTTTGACCTTTGCTAACAATAGGTTTAAGGTCAACAGTGGTGCCCTGGTTGGTTTTGGTATATTTTTGTAGTTTGTAGGTAACAACTTCCGGGTCGAAACTTACAAAACGGTCGTCTTCTGAAATATCATAACGAACAATAATCTGCTCTGCATCAACAAATTCAACAACTCCGTCAAATTCGGCTTTAACAAGGATTTGAGAGTCGGCTGCTGCCCTGCCTTCCAAACCTGTTCCCACAATCGGGGCTTCAGGACGTAAAAGTGGCACCGCCTGACGCATCATGTTTGATCCCATTAATGCACGGTTAGCATCGTCGTGTTCAAGGAACGAAATCAATGAAGCAGCAACAGAAGCAATCTGATTGGGACCAACGTCCATTAAATGAACGCGTTCCTTCTCAACCAAAGGATAATCACCTTCAAGTCTTGCTTTTACTCTTTTATTGATAAAATATCCGTTGTCGTCGATAGGTGCATTTGCCTGAGCAATAATCTGTCCTTCCTCTTCTTCGGCGGTGAGATATACAACACCCTCTTCTGACAGGTCAACTTTACCTTCTTTCACAAGACGGTAAGGAGTTGCAATAAAGCCCAATTCATTAATTTTCGCAAAAACACAGAGGGAGGAAATCAATCCGATATTCGGTCCTTCCGGTGTTTCAATCGGGCAAAGCCTTCCGTAATGGGTATAATGAACGTCGCGAACTTCAAAACCTGCTCTTTCACGTGAAAGCCCTCCAGGTCCCAAAGCCGACATACGACGTTTGTGTGTCATTTCAGCCAGTGGGTTGGTTTGATCCATAAACTGAGACAGCGCATTTGTTCCGAAGAATGAATTTATAACCGATGACAACGTTTTTGAATTAATAAGATCGATTGGTGTAAACACCTCGTTGTCACGAACATTCATACGTTCGCGGATAGTACGCGCCATACGTGCCAAACCTACGCCAAACTGTGCAAACATCTGTTCACCAACTGTTCGAACACGACGGTTACTTAAATGGTCGATATCATCAACATCAGTACGCGCATTCACTAACTGGATGAGATGTTTGATAATTTCGATAATATCTTCTTTTGTCAGAACCCGATTCTGAGAATCGACTGCTAATCCAAGTTTTTTGTTGATTCTGTAACGTCCAACTTCACCTAAATCATACCGTTTATCGGAGAAGAAGAGTTTATCGATAACATCGCGTGCTGTTGCCTCATCTGGTGGTTCGGCATTACGCAACTGACGATAAATATGTAATACAGCTTCTTTTTCTGAGTTACATGGATCTTTTTGCAGCGTGTTATAAATAATTGCAAAATCCTGTTGATTTTGATCTTCCTTGTGTAAAAGAATAGTTTTAACACCCGACTCCACAATTTCGTCAACATGATCTTCACTGATATCAACTTCTCGATCGATAATGATTTCGTTACGTTCGATTGATACAACTTCACCTGTATCCTCATCTACAAAATCTTCGGTCCATGATTTAAGAACACGGGCTGCTAATCTGCGACCCACCACTTTTTTCAGTGCGGTTTTCGATACTTTTATTTCGTCGGCCAGATTGAATATTTCAAGAATATCCCTGTCGCTTTCAAAACCGATGGCACGCAATAAAGTGGTTACCGGCAGTTTCTTTTTTCTGTCGATATAAGCGAACATCACTCCGTTAATATCGGTGGCGAATTCAATCCACGAACCCTTAAACGGAATAATACGCGCCGAATACAATTTTGTACCATTGGCGTGCATACTCTGACCAAAGAAAACACCCGGTGAACGGTGTAATTGAGAAACAATTACACGTTCGGCACCATTAATAATAAATGTTCCTCTTTCGGTCATGTACGGCACTGTACCAAGATAAACATCCTGCACCACAGTGTCGAAATCTTCATGTTCAACATCGGTACAATACAGTTTTAACTTGGCTTTCAGGGGCACACTAAAAGTTAATCCACGTTCAATGCACTCCTGTATTGAATACCTGGGTGGATCTACCTGGTAATCGAGAAACTCGAGAACGAAATTATTCCTTGTATCCGTAATCGGAAAATTTTCCTCGAATACTTTGAACAACCCTTCTGACTTTCGATTATCGGGTGTAGTTTTTAACTGAAAAAAATCTTTAAATGATTTAACTTGTACTTCCAAGAAGTCAGGGTAATCAAACCTGGTTTTTGTAGAGGAGAAACTTATCCTCTCTTTTTTTGCTTGTACAGACATGTATTTATACAAGTTAATTTTACAAAATACCAATACACAAAAAGGTTTAGAAGCCAACTTACGCTGGCTTCTAAACCAAATAACCTTTTAATAAGGTCTTGAAGTTTTATTTAACCTCAACTTCGGCTCCTGCTTCAATAAGCTGACTTTTGATAGATTCAGCTTCTTCTTTAGATACTTTTTCTTTCACCGCTTTTGGAGCAGCATCAACTAATTCTTTAGCTTCTTTCAAGCCTAAGCCAGTTAATTCTTTAACGAGTTTAACCACGCCCAGTTTTGCTTGACCGGCTGCAGTTAAAACTACTGTAAATTCTGTTTGTTCCGCTGGAGCTACTTCTTCGCTGCTAGCAGCTGGTCCTGCAACTGCGACTGCTGCTGCTGCTGGTTCAATTCCGTATTCGTCTTTCAGAATTCCAGCTAACTCATTAACCTCTTTAACTGTCAGGTTAACCAATTGTTCTGCAAGCTGTTTTAAATCTGCCATTTTATTACTTTATTAAATTATTTCAAAAAATTTATTCTCTTTCTCCAAGTGTTTTCAAAACACCATGAATAATATTTCCACCCGACTGAAGCTGTCCAATAACAGTTTTCATTGGTGATTGTAAAAGTGCAACAACATCTGCAATAAGTTCGTTTTTCGATTTTACTGCAATCAGTGCTTCGAGTTGGTCAGCCCCTACATACACAGATTCCTGAACATAAGCAGCCTTCAAAACAGGTTTTTTATGTTTTTTACTGAAATCTTTAATGAGTTTTGCGGGTACGTTAGCATTTTCGGTAAACATTACCGAGGTGTTGCCTTTAAGTGCTTCGTAAATCTCCTCAACGTTCTTATTCGAACTTTCGAGTGCTTTACGCAGGAGCGTATTCTTAACAACTACCAGTTTTACATTCTGGTTAAAGCAAAGTCTTCTCAGATTACTGGTATTTTCAGCATTTAAACCGCTAATGTCAGTAAGGTAAAAATGGTTG
>DYSZ01000292.1 GCA_020726265.1 Draconibacterium orientale | reverse complement strand
ATTTTATTATGATTTAATTGATGGCAAAATTATTAAAAAACAGAAGCTAAAGCAAACGAAAATGGTGGTTGCAGCAATTCCGCAACGAATAAATTTAACGTTACGGACAACCAAGATGCTACCAACCGGGCATAAGTATTGCTTTCCGCGAGATTGCGGTTTCCAAAACATTATTTGTAAAATGTTTACCTCCTTTCCTGATTTAAATAGTTTTGCCCTGAATGTTTGAGCAGGGATTCTCTGATTTTAAGATTTAATAGCGCATCTGACAGGTAAAGTTTGGAGATTGAAAATTATCCAGATTGTGTCCTATCATAATGATTAAAATGCATTCTTCAAATGACTTCAAGGTATCATGGCTGCCTATCATGTTTTTAACATTCTTGGTTTTGTAAGCCAGTTGGTTTATCATGTGAGCAATCTGAAGGCATTGGTAATAGTTTTGGGTTGCATTGAATGATTTTCTGGAGTATTTGTGGCAAAGGTTGTAACCGTTATTCTTCTGTGCATTAAACCCTTCATTTTCAATTTTCCATCTTTGCCGCCCATAGTCGCTTATGGTTTTGCAGTTATTTTTTGTAATCTCTAAATCAGTAATGTGCACAAACCTTTCGTGAGTGGTTTTTTCGTCTTTTTTGGTGACTAAGGGTTGGCTGGTGATGTTTGTTTCTAAAAAGTTGATGGTGTGTTTTTTGTAATCATTGTTGTTGATAATGCAATATTCTGTGGTGATTTTGCGCTGCCCCTCTGTATCATAAGCTTTAAACGTAATGGATGCACCGGCCTTTTTAAGCAGATTCACTTCTTCCCATACGCTTGGTAGGTTACCGTCTTTGAGGGTGATGATAAATCGCCAGTTGTTGGATTTACAGATTTTGAACACATTGTCGTTGGGATAAAGACCATCAGCAGCAATTGCTATGGGCAAACGAGGGTACATTTGCCTGATTTTTTTGCTCAGTCGTTTAAATGCTTTAAGCTCACAGTCTTGTTTTTCATACTCCCGGTCTACGGGGTTTTTAACCCATTCTGTTGCTATCGAAAAATTAAATCCATTGCTGCACAAAATTTTGGCCTCCAGTACATAAACTGTCCAGGTTCGTTTTCCATTTTTGGATGTTTTGTAGGGGCATTCGGGATATGGTTCGTAATCAAAACTGTGCAATCCCGTGGCATCAATCCCGATAAGGTGATACATCCCAAAGAGCTTGTATTTATCCAATACTTTCGCTCTTAAAAGTAGTTGTACCATTTTGCGCTTGATTTCTTCCAGTTCCTGTGCATCCAATGTTTTAAGCAGTCGGTCAGAAGTGTCCAGGTCGGGTAGTTTGCAGTGGAACAGCCGTTCAAAATTGTGGGAATAATTCCCTTTGACGGCAGTGTTGTCGGCATGATTACGCGAACCGCGTTTGAAAAGGAACATACTCAGCACGGCCATCAATAATTCCTCAACATTGTAAATGGGTCTTTTGCGAGGGTCGGTTACCTGGCTTAGCAGTTCCAAAAACTCCGGGAAACGTCGCTTGATGGTTATGCCCATCTGCATGGTGAACAGGTGCATTTGGTGCAAATCGATTTTAGCCTTGCACCTGGCTCTTTTTGTAATTTTCTGTGTCTTCTGAAGAAGATACGAAATGAAAAAATTAGATCAAAGAAAAATGAAGAAAAATGAAGAAAAAATGAAAATAAATTTGGTCATTAAATTGAAATACAGTAATTTAGCTGCAAATAAAAACGCCGGTATATGTGGCTTTGCTCCGGCGTTTTTTTTAAATAATAAAACATGAAACCCACGTCCTTTAGGAATGGCGGGTAAACCGCCAATTTGTGGCAATCAATGCAATCGGCTGTTTAACAGATAGTTGCGTTAATACTTCTTTAACATTTTATCTGTTGCCAACCATCGCAAAATTAGTGCGAAAAATATTTTATCCAACATATTTTATCTGAATCATTTACAGAGCGTTAGCAATGGTTGTTTTTTCGTGCGGAATTGCTGTTCTCGACATCGGCATTATTCTTTTAAACAAATGGCGTTTTTCGCTGGCCGAAATTGAGCGTTTTAAAAAGGAAAACCTCGAAACCCAGTTTGAAATGTTGCGCATCCAGGTAAACCCGCATTTCCTGTTTAACTCACTGAACAACCTTTATGCTTTAACTCTGAAA
>DYSZ01000116.1 GCA_020726265.1 Draconibacterium orientale | reverse complement strand
AAATATTCATGGAACAGCTTTTCGATTTTTTGATACTGCCGGAATCCGCGAAACTACCGACACAATTGAAACGATGGGGATTGCACGTACCTACAGTAAACTGGAACAGGCATCGGTGGTGCTGCTTGTGGTCGATTTACAAAACCCCTTCCCTATTGTTTTTGAACGCATTAACAACATCAAGAGCCGACTACATATAAACCAGCAACTTGTAATTGTGGGCAACAAAATGGATTTGGCCATTTACGAAACCATGCAACAATTGGAGGCGATGGAAATAAGCGACCAGGAAAAGCTTGTGTTTATTGCCGCAAAACAAAAGAAAAATCTGCCACAATTAATTGATTACCTTGTTCATTGTTCGAACCTCGAAAGCGTTGGCCAGGAAGATGTAATTGTTACCAACGCACGGCATTTTGCGATACTAAAAAGTGCACATGAAGCGATTTTGCGTGTTTTAAATGGTCTCGACAGTGGAATTACCGGCGATTTTCTGGCGCAGGATATTCGAGAATGTCTGCATTATTTGGGCGAAATAACAGGTGAAATCACAACGCATGAAGTACTTGGGCATATCTTTAAAAACTTCTGTATCGGAAAGTAACCCAGGCAAGGTTATATTAAAAGTTGCAGTAAATTGGTATTGAAACTGTTAACGTTTTAATTGGTAATCAATTCTTTGGTTTAGTATTTAAAGGTATTGAAAAACTAAAGGCAGTTCCTTTGCCTTCTTCGCTTTCAGCCCACAGCGTGCCACCATGTTTCTCAACAAATTCTTTGCAAAGAAACAATCCAAGTCCGTTACTGGCTTCACCTTCGGTTCCTTTTCGTTTATTGCTTACGTCGATTCTGAAAAGATCTTTCAACATTTCGGGTGGAATGCCAATGCCACTATCGCGAACCGAAATCACTTTTGTTTGATTGGGTTCTGTATATGCTGATATTTCGATGTGCCCTCCCCTGGGCGTAAATTTTATTGCATTAGAAAGTAGATTTCGCATAACAAGCCGTATCATATTTTCATCGGCGGTAATAAGGTTTTCAGGTGGTGTATTATGCGAAATTCCGATGCTTTTAACCATTGCCTGAACTTGCACAGCATCGATACATTCGGTTACAATATCATCAAAATCAATCATAGCTGGTTCAAAATCAATACGATTCGTATTCGATCTGGCCCAAATCAAAAGGTTTTCGAGTAGTTCAATTGTATCTTTTGACAACTCTTTTTGCATTTCCAAAAAAGAATAGAGTGTATCTTCATCATATTGTCCACGCTCCGAAACCAATTCAGAAATTGAAAGCATGTTCCCGATCGGACCGCGTAAGTCGTGTGCAATTATGGAGAAAAATTTATCTTTTGTTGCATTTAGTTCTTTTAACTCTATGTTTTGCCGGCAGATTTGTAAATGTGTATTTACCCTTGCAAGCACTTCGGCAGCCTGAAAAGGCTTTGTTATATAATCAACTCCCCCGCTTTTGAACGCCTTAATCAAATCGGTTGTATCATTTAACGCACTGATAAAAATTACAGGCACATCACTCAGTTCAGGATCAGACTTAACACGGTTACAAACTTCGTATCCGTCAATTCCGGGCATCATGATATCAAGTAATATCAGATCGGGTTTTTCCTTACGGGCAACCTGCAAGGCAATTTCGCCATTAAGAACCGGCCTGATTTTGTACCCTTCATCTTTCAGAATTCCACCCAAAACCTTCAAATTCGCGGGAATATCATCAACTATCAGAATGTTCGGAATATATTTGTCGTGGTTCATTTTTAATTCTCCTTCCTGTTTAGAATTTGTTTCAAATATTCATAATCGAAGTTATTGGCAAGCTGTAATAAATGTCTGCCTAAACCTGCCTGTTCCTGATCAATCTGATGAATCAATTCAATAATCAGGTCAATATCAGCAATCATTGCAGCCTGATACATCTGTAATACAAGATTTTCAGGAAGTTTGTCAATGCTGTTACTGATTTCAAGGTTATTTAACTGGTATAATTCATCGTGTGATTGATTTCCGGTTTCGAAAATGTATTTCAAATCAAGCAAATTACCCAACATTTCGAAAAGCTCACTTTCCCTGAAAGGCTTCCGGATATACCCTTCCAATCCAAGTTCCCTGATTTTGCGGTAGTCGTCTTCGAATGAACTAGCTGTTAGTGCAACGATGTGCGTTTTACTACCTTTTTCGGTTGATTTAATCTGTTGCGAAGCTTCATAACCATCCATTTCAGGCATGCGCATATCCATCAGAATTAAATGCGGACTCCAATCTTCGAAAGCAGCGATGGCTTCCAACCCGTTGTGTGCTGCCATTGTTTTAAATCCTGTCATTTTCAACAAGGTTATCACCACCTGCAAATTTTCTTCTATATCGTCAACAACAAGTATGCGAACATCTTCCGGCTTTTTCTCGAACCCGATGACACGGTTGAGGAAATTTATTTTGATTTCCTTCCCATCAAAAATCTCAACAAAAAAAGTAAATACCGAACCCTTCCCCACTTGGCTCTTAACCGTAATATCGCCTCCCATCAATCCGGCCAATTCGCGGCTAAGGGCAAGTCCTAAACCGGTGCCAGTGCTGTTTTTAATACCTGAACTGGTTTGTACAAAATGCTTAAAAAGCTTATCCATTTCTTTCTCCGGAATACCCGGCCCTGAGTCCTGTACCTCGACAACCAAGCGATTGGGTTTTCCGGGATGTTTATCAACTCGTACACGAACTGCAACACCTCCTTCTTCGGTAAATTTGATTGCATTTCCAATGAGATTGATGAATATCCTGCGAAGTTTATTGTCGTCAACAATCACAAACTGCTGAATATCTGGTGCTGTTTCAAAAATAAACTGGAGATGTTTTGCTCGCGCCGGTTCTTTGAAAAGCAATTGAATATCAGAAAAAAGTAAAAATAAATCGATGGTTACCGGGTTCATTTCCAATCTGCCTGCTTCCATTTTCGACAATTCAAGAATATCGTTTATAAGCGCCAGAAGATGTTCACCGGCCCTGATAATTGAATTGTTGTATTCTCTTTGGGTTTCGGTTAAATATTTATCGCGGTTCATCAGTTGCGAAAACCCGATAATGGCATTTAACGGAGTTCTGATTTCGTGCGACATATTGGCGAGAAACACACTTTTTGCCTTGTTTGCGATTTCTGCTTCAAACCGTGCTTTTTTTAATACCTCCTCATTCTTTTTCTGTTCTGTAATGTCCCAGTTGGCACCAATCATTGTTACTGGTTTTCCTGTTTTATCGGTCTGAACAGTTCCGAATGCCCTGATGTTATGCACCGAACCATCGGGCCAGCATATTCTGTATTCGGTGTTAAAATCATTTTCACCGCGAATTGCCATCTGTATCTCATTGTTACAAAGTTCACGGTCGTCGGGGTGAATATTTTGCAACCACCAATCATAACTGTTTACAAAGTTTTGTTTGTTTATTCCATAAAGCACAAACATCTGGTCGTCGCATATCAGGGTTTTGTTTTCGATATCAATTTCCCAAACCCCGATTCCACCTGTTATAGTAGCCAGTGCCAACCTTGCCGACACTTTTCGTACTTCCTCTTCGGCAATTTTTCTTTGTGTTATATCGCTTGCAATTCCCAGGAACCCTGTAATCTCATTGTTAATATTTCTAATGGCAGTAACCACAAGATTCACATAAACCGAACTTCTGTCTTTTCTGATAAAGGTCCATATTTTTTCTTCGTAATTTTGTGTTTTAGCTTTTGTAGTAAACACATCAAATCCGCTAACAGAATAACCCAACTCACGAGTAAGTTCTTCACCCCGTTCGTTCATCTCACTGTCGAGGTGAAAACTGACTTGATTTTTAACTCCCACAATTTCGGCTGCCTTATAACCAAGCATTTTTTCGGCACCCGTACTGAAAACGGTAATCATTCCATTTAAATCGGTTGATATAATGGCTGTGTGAATAGCAGCATTTAGCAAATCTGATAATGATTTATGTGCTGCAAGCAACTGATTTTCCGCCTTTTTTCTTTCAGTGATATCGTGCGTAACTCCCACTAACCCGGTTATCTGACCCGATACATCGTAAAGCGGTACTTTCGAAACAAGCAAATTATGAACATTTCCTTCTTTGTCTTTCAGCAAACCTTCAACATTCAAAATTGATTTACCTGTTTTAAGTACCGATTGATCTTGATATGACGATTGTTCAGCATCCTTCACAGGGTATAAATCGAAATCAGTTTTCCCTAAAACTTCAGTTTCTGAAGTTTTACCTGAAAATCGGATGTCACACGGATTGGCGAGTATTTTGCGTCCGTTTATGTCCTTAACGTAAACAGCATCGGGTATTAAGTCAATAATTGTTCTGAAAAGCGCCCGTTCATTTTCAAGTGTTTCCTCTGTTTGTTTGCGTTTTGTTATGTCTTCCTTGATTGCCAGATAATTAACAATTTCACCCTTCAGATTTTTAACAGCCGAAATTGAAGCTAATTCCCAGTAAACTTCTCCATCCTTTTTTTTGTTTTTAAACTCCCCTTTCCATTCCTTGCCAGCTAAAATTGTTGTCCACAAATCTTTATACATTTCAGGCTCATTTCCTTGTGCTTTTAAAACTCTTGGATTTTTCCCGATTACTTCTGATTTTGAATAGCCGGTCAGGTCGCAGAATTTAGGATTTACATATTCAATGTTTCCTTTTAAATCGGTGATTACAATAGAAGCCGGATTTTGCTCAACAGCCACAGATAACCGCAGTATTTCTTCAATGGCGCGGTTTCGTTCTTCAATCAGTTTCATCAGCGACCGGAACATTGCATTGCTGTCTGCTGATTCAACCCCGGCAACCAGTACATCCTTCTCGTCCGATGGATTGATTGCCTGAATGGCCTGGTTTATTTGTTTTATTATTTCTTTTTGTGATTCGGCATCTGTTTTATGTTTCAGAAAAACCGAACGTAATTCCTGCGAACTGATTTCAAGTGAATTCTGAAGCAAAGCAATATCATCTTTGAAATTTTCGTAGGTGCTGTTAATATCTGTGATAAAGCGGTTTAGTTCTTCGGGGATATTTTCAGGCCCTCCAAAATGTTTTTTAATCTGTCGAATCAGTAGTTTGTTCAGAATTGCTTCCATTCCTGCTTTTTTAATCTTCCTTAAATATGGTAATGGTCATTGTCTGATTGTGTAATTCGCAATGTTGTTCAGATGGTTTTATCGGACAAATCTCGCCATACGAATAGAACCCGGCAATCACTGCATTATCTCCGATTACTTCGCGAATTGTTTCCAATTCTTCCTCCACTCTTTGTTTCAGAACCAGTTTCCGGCCAACACAACTGATCAGAATTGCCAGATCGGGATTTGAATTGCGGAGACTTATTTTTGACATCTCGGCGGCTTCATTTGCGCCATCAACCAATCTGTCGAAGTTAGCTTTCATCAAACTCACATATTCACCCTGTGGGATATCGCCGGCAAAAACCATGCTCCCGTCATCTTCATTAACCGACAGAATTGTTCTTACAAGCGACACATCAGAGTTTTGTAATTTCAGATTTAAGGGGAAAAGTAGTGCTGAAGCAGGCAGATTTGCTGCATGTGACCCCAGATAACGTTTGTACAAATCTAATGCAGGTTGACCATCGAGTTGATAAAGAATATTTGCTTTCGATCTGGTAACTTCCCTATCCACTCCGAATGAGTCCCAGCCACCCATCGAACCATAACCGATTTGCAGGTGCTTTCCATAAAAACCGATGCCAACTACCTTGTTGCTTTCGCCGGCCGAATTATGAACAATTACAGTTTCCTGAAATAAATCCTGGTCGCCAGCCAGTCCACCGGTTACCGAAACCCTGTCATTCAACTGATGGTTAATTCCTTTGGTAAGCTCACTCCCATTGATATTCAACCCTTCTGAAAATAACATTACATGAACAAGTTCTTCCTTATCAAGTTTTGCAGCCAGGCGTTTACCCACATCAAAACTTTCGTCCATCGACTGTATTTTTTCCGTTGCGATTTCGATAGTTGTTTTTTCAAAAAATATGGCTGTTATTATAATCTCATTATTATAGATTGCCGAATCGTATATTTCGCCTGATGTGGAACAGCCTACTATTTGTGCCTTTGGATAGTATTGTTTCACCAGGTCAATGTTTTGCTGATTTTTCAACAACTCTCTTTCCCCGAATAGTAAAACAAGCTGAGCCTCATTTTCAAGGCGGTTATCACTTTTTCTTATCCAACCACGTGACTCAGAAAGGATGCTTTGTTCAGTTTTCATATTATTTTGATTATTAATTGATTATGCTTGATTTCTTTAATGGCAGAATAAAATTAATGTTTAGTTAAATGTATGAATTTATTTAAAATAAATGGTAAATAAATTATTGCAGTTAATCAAACAAAAACATCGATACTCGGAATTTGTGAAAAATGATAATATTTGAAACGTAAAATTGAGAGCATGTATAAAGAAATAGTTTTGCCTGCTGAATGGGAAAATCAATCGTTTTTGCAACTTACTTTTCCGCACGATAATAGCGACTGGAAATACCTGCTGAATGAAGTGACTGCCTGTTTTGTTGAAATTATTAAAACCACTGCCTTGTTTCAGGATGTGCTGGTGGTTTGTGATGATATTGAACGCGTTAATTCGTTTTTCACTTCAACTAAAAATATTTGGTTTGTTCAGGTTGAATCAAACGATACCTGGGCGCGCGACCACGGAGGAATTACTGTAATTGAGCATGGCGACGCCGTTATTCAGGATTACATTTTTAACGGCTGGGGAGCAAAATTTGATGCCACACTTGACAGGCAAATCACAAAAAAACTTTTTGAAAAAGGAACTGTTACAAGCTGTTATCTAAAATCGTTTGATTTCGTGCTTGAAGGCGGTTCAATTGATAGCGACGGCAAGGGAACCATTCTTACCACAACTGAATGTCTGCTGTCAAAAAACAGGAACGAACAGTTTTCTAAATCGGATATTGAAAACCATCTGAAGGAAAACTTTGGCGCAAACCAAATTCTCTGGCTGAACTCGGGCTATCTGGCCGGCGATGATACCGATTCTCATATCGACACGCTGGCTCGATTTTGCGATGCAAAAACCATCGCCTTTGTGGGGTGCGAAAATCGGGAGGATGAGCATTTTGAAGCGCTTCAGCAAATGAAAAAGGAGTTGCAGCGATTTACTGATTCAAAAGGTAAACCATACAAATTGGTTGAATTGCCCATGCCTGACGCATGTTTTGATGAAGATGGGAATCGGCTACCCGCCACCTACGCTAATTTCACCATAATCAATGGTGCTGTGCTGGTTCCGGTTTATGGCGTTTCACAGGATGAAAAGGCGCTGGAAATTCTTCATCAATGTTTCCCTGACAGAAAAGTAATTGGCGTAAATTGCAGGGTTTTAATTGAACAGCACGGGTCGTTGCATTGTGTTACCATGCAATATCCGGAGAAGGTTAAACTGAACAAATAAATTTTAAGTTGAAATGAATACAATTAAAGTTGGATTGGTGCAAATGTCGTGTGCCTCCGATAAAGCAGCAAATATTCAGAAAAGTGTAAGCGAAATACGGAAATGTGCTGCCCGGGGCGCTAACCTTGTGGTTCTTCAGGAATTACACGGGAGCCTTTATTTTTGCCAGACCGAAGACACTGATATGTTTAACCTTGCTGAACCAATTCCGGGGCCTTCAACCGAAATCTTTTCAGCAGTTGCAAAAGAAACAGGCGTGGTTTTGGTTACCTCGCTTTTTGAAAAACGGGCAGCCGGATTGTACCACAACACAGCCGTGGTTTTCGAGAATGACGGCTCAATTGCCGGAAAGTACCGCAAAATGCACATTCCCGACGATCCGGCGTATTACGAAAAATTCTATTTCACTCCCGGCGATTTGGGTTTTGACCCCATAAAAACATCGGTCGGAAAACTTGGTGTATTGGTTTGCTGGGATCAGTGGTATCCAGAAGCGGCGCGTTTAATGGCCTTAGCTGGGGCTGACTTGTTGATTTACCCCACAGCAATTGGCTGGGAAAGTACCGATATTCAGGAAGAAAAAGATCGGCAATTGAATGCCTGGATGATTTCGCAACGCGGTCACGCTGTTGCAAATGGATTGCCAGTTATTTCGATTAATCGAACCGGTTTTGAAGCTGATCCTTCGGGAGTGACAAACGGAATTACATTCTGGGGAAACTCTTTTGTGTCCGGACCGCAAGGTGAGATTATCGCACAATTTCAAGCAGAGAAAGAACAAACAGAAGTTGTGAAAATCGATTTGACCCGCTCAGAAAATGTGCGACGAATCTGGCCATTTTTACGCGACCGCAGAATCGACGCTTACCGGGATATCACAAAACGTTTTAGAGATTAGGTTTCAATGTGTTTAGATAAACCAAAATTATTAAAAAACTGATTAAAAACACCCTTCGACTACGCTCAGTATGACGGTCAGACTGAGCGTAGTCGAAGTCTGTTTTTATTAACTGAACAGTATTTGTTCAGAATTTATCTTTCCAGAAGACCAATAATTGCTGATGTTTCGTGCGATTCACCCGGAGCAAGTTTTATTATATCTGTAAATGCATTCACTGCTTCGATGCACACAAACGTTTGAAACCCGTCATCGGGAATATCATCAATTTTAGCACAGGATTCTTCACCCGGATTCCAGACCGTGGTTATTTTGCTACCCGATTTCGATACAAGAATACCTCTTCCGAATAACGGATCGTAAATCACACAATCTGCTTCTGTGTTTTGATAATGGCGGGTTTCGGCAGTTTTAATGTCCAGAAATTCACTTTCCTGTGTATAGTTTTCTCCATCCAACTGGTTATAATAGCTTGTATTTTTCAAACCCGAAATCCTGATTTCATCAATTGAAGAAATGGTGTAGTATGAATGAAGCGCAGCAGAATATTCAAAAGGTGCACCCGAAGTATTGGTTACTTTAAGTGTTGCAGTGAGTGTTTTACCGATAATGAAAGTCATTTCCGCACAAAAATCGTGAGGCCAGTATTTTTTTGTGGCTTCCGACGAACAAAACTGCAATTTTACCAAGGTTTCGCCACCGGGCAGCGATGCTGTTTCGGCAACATCCCAAAACATCAGCCGGGCAAAGCCGTGCTGTGGTTTTGATGAGTTAGTTTTGTGAGGCCCGAACCACGGAAAACAAACCGGAATCCCTCCCCTGATTGGTCGTCCTTCCACAAAATAACTTTCAGGGCTCATCCACAAAATATCCATCGTTTTGTGCGTTTTAAAACGCGTTGCATGTGCCCCGTATAAACTGATGTCTGCCTCGGCATGTTTATTCGATACCGAAATAAAAATCATGTTCTCTTCCATCTCATCAAAGCCCACCTCGCCTTCAATGCTGAATTTGTCGTTAAGTTCTTCTGTATCCGGTTTCATTTTTAGTCTGCTTAATTTCAGGTTATTAAATTTTAAAATCACTGCTTTCTCTTAACCGCAGGTTTTACGCAAAGTAACAATCATTTTTACGAAATTAAAACGGATAAATTCAGTTTTTAAAGTGTGGTTAAATGTGTATTTTCATCTGTTTTTTAAACTGATTGATTATGTAAAAGCCGGAATCGCTATATTCCGCAAAAAAAATAATGATGAAAATAATTTCGTGGAATGTAAACGGGATTCGGGCAGTAGCTCAGAAGAATTTCTTTAATGACCTGGATAAAATGGCCCCTGACATCATCTGTATTCAGGAAACAAAAGCACAGGATGACCAAGTGGCAGAAACACTTGTTTCAATCAAAGATTTTCATATTTACTCCAATTCGGCTGAAAAAAAGGGATATTCGGGTACGGCAATTCTGTCGAAAATTAAACCGTTGAATGTTAAAAACGATATCGGGATTGCCGTGCACGATAACGAAGGGCGGGTTTTATGTATCGAATACGATGCTTTTTTTCTTGTGAATGTGTATGTACCAAATTCAGGGAGCGATTTAAAAAGACTTGATTACAGACAGCAATGGGATTTGGACTTTCTGAATTATTTAAAAAACCTCGAAAAAGCAAAGCCGGTTGTTGTTTGCGGCGATTTTAATGTTGCACACAGGCCAATCGATTTAACGCACCCAAAAGCCAATTACAACAAATATGCGGGTTACATGCAGGTTGAAATAGACGGAATGGATAGATTCGCCCAAAACGGGCTGGTTGACTCGTTCAGGCATTTTAACCCTGAAAAGAATGAAGCATACTCGTGGTGGAGTTACAGAGCCGGGGTCCGTGAAAAAAACGTCGGCTGGAGAATCGATTATTTTTTAGTCAGCAAATCGTTTATTCCTTCAGTAAATTCAGCATTTATTTTGCCCGAAATTATGGGTTCTGACCACTGTCCGGTTGGAATTGAGCTGGACATTTGAATAGAAATTTTCCATAATAAATAAAAAAAACCGTTCCTTTAAGCTAAAGGAGCGGTTGTATAAACCCAACATCTATATTTTTTACTTGCCAGCAACAGCGCTTCGTACTTCGGCCAAAATTGCCTTTTTACCTTTCACGCCCACAATCCGGCCAACTTCGTTGCCATTACTAAAAATCACTAAAGTTGGAATGTTGCGCACTTTGTACTTTTTTGCCAGATCCTGATTATTATCTACGTTTACTTTCCCAATAACGATGTCGTTTTCGGTTTCAGCAATTTCGTTTAAAACAGGAGCCACCATTTTACAGGGGCCACACCAGGGTGCCCAGAAATCGACAAGCAAAATTTCTTTTTTCAGTGCCAGTTTAAAGTTCTTGTTACCGAGTGTAACAATTTTTTTGCTGGCCTCTACCGGTTTCATATTCTTCATCCTGAAGTAATTCACCGTAATCAGAATTACAAGTCCGGCTACAACGGCCAGTATAATCATTAATGTGATTGACATATTCTATAAATTCTATTCTATAATCTTAATCTCGGTGGTAATTCCAATCACTTTGCGATACATGGCACTCACCCCACAATATCTTTCCTCTGAGAGATTTACTGCTTTCTCCAATTTGTCCATAGGTAAATCTTTTCCCTTGAATTCATGTATAATTCTCATTTGGTGAAATTGTTTCGGATGTTCTTCAGTTAAATCTCCTTCAACCCAAACGGAATAGGATTCGACTTCAACCCGCATTTTTTTAAGAATTGAAACCACGTCCATGCCAGTACAACCTGCCAGGGCTAACAGCATCATCGGTTTTGGACGGGGCCCGCGGTTTTCGCCGCCAACTGGTTCGGCTGCATCGATTATTATTTTATGCCCGTTTACTTCGGCTTCAAAAGCCATATTCTCGAGCCAGTTTACTTTTACCTGTTCTGTTGCCATTTTTCTTTTTTCTCGGAGTGCAAATCTATTTTTTAATCTCAATTTATAGAAACTTTCTCAGTTATTTCGCAAAAATTCTGACGCGCTCAGCGCTGCAATTGTTCCTTCGGCAACTGCAGTTGTTACCTGCCGATAACGTTTGTTGATACAGTCGCCGGCAGCAAAAACCCCTTTTACATTGGTTCTCATTTCGCTGTCAACCACAATTTCCATGCGATTATTCAACGTTACCAGCCCATCCAGACTTTCGGTATTTGGCTGGTATCCTACGAAAATAAAAGTGCCATCGGTTTTTAGTTCGGTTCTTTTCCCGCTAGGCAAATGTTCAATAACAACTTTTTCGAGATGGCTTTCGCCATAAAAACCTCTTAGTTCCGACTCCATAATAAATTCAATTTTCTGATTCTTTGTAGCTTCCTGAATGGCATGTTCAAAAGCCTGAAAATGGTCGAACTGATGAATGATGGTTACCTTTGTGGCGTAATTTGTAAGTGCCACAGCCTCTTCAAGCGCCGAATTTCCACCACCAACAACTACAATCTCTTTCCCTGTAAAAAAATCACCGTCACAAGTTGCGCAGTACGAAATACCTTTCCCTTTAAGCTCGTTTTCGCCCACAATATTAAGAGAACGTGGTC
>DYSZ01000115.1 GCA_020726265.1 Draconibacterium orientale | reverse complement strand
GAAAGAATTAAAACTAAAATGAAAATGCTATTGAGGAAGTTATTTTGTAAGATTTACTTATTACCAATTGCGGCAAAACTGAACTTTTAAATCTTTCCTATTTGCATTTCGTTAATATATGGCAATAAATCTGCCTGGGGTGTAGGCCCGGATCCATGAAGGGTTAAATAATAATCTTCGCATATTTGTGCCTGTTGCTCACGGTTAAAATCTTTAAAGTGCTTACCTGTTGCCTGCTGTGTTGGCAGGTTGCCATAATTGTAACCGGCACCAAATGCCTGTGCATGAATGGCTTCTGCCATATATGCTGAGCCTGTTTTTTCATATTGAGCTACATGAGTAAGTTCATGCACAACAGTATGCAAAGGTTCACCGCCTTTGGCAAAATGCAATACATGTGCAGTTGTAACTGCCCTGCCACCGTTGACCCATGTTATTACTGAATTTTCATCAACCCAAATCAGTGAATATGGGATCATGCCAGCAGGATGCACTTCGAGTGAAGCATCCATTTCAGGTTTCTTAAGTTTGCGCATTCTGAAAATTAAACCCCATGTCAATTGTAAAAGTTCAAAGAATCCTATTAAATCCAACAGGTATAAAATCAATCTTCCGGCCCATTCCAATCCTCTCACTAATCCATCCCAAATCCAGCTACCAAATCCTTTTATCCCTTTCCATACCCACATGGCAGCTCCAACTACACCATCCCAACCCCATTTGGCAAATCCTTTCAGTCCCGACCATGCCCAACTCAGGCTTCCTGTAAATGCATGCCACAATTTTTCGAGGCTTGGATGCTGAATGAAATCAATTGCCCAGTCGAATCCATTGGATACTCCTGTTGTTATCCAGTCTAATGCCCCGGCCAAGCCGCGCCCAAGCCAGCTGAATACGCCTGATATTCCATTCCAGAGATGACTGGCTGCACCACTCAATCCTGACCAGGCCCAGCTTAGCGCTCCTGTGATTCCTTCCCAGCCATGAACCACCAGACCCCATAATCGTTTAGGCAGGTTGCTGACGAAAGACCATACGTTTGTACCCAATAACGATAACTTTTCCCATAAAAAAGTACCAATCTCCTTAATAACATCAAACGCAATATTCCCGAACCATCTGATGGCGGACCAAACATGGCTGCCTGCACTGCTCAGCCATGACAAGGCAGTGTTTCCGAGCGATTGTATGCCCGACCAAACCGAAGTAGCAGCACCGCCAAGCCAGGTCGTTGCTGCATTCCATGCGGAACTCACTCCAGCTGAAACTGTACTTACAACACTTCTTACGCCTCCAGCCACAGCACTGGCAGCAGTGGAAACGCCATGAGCAACCGTTCCGGCAACATTCGCTATGCCTTGCCCGACTGCACTTGCCGCATCGGCTATACCATGACCAATATCACTTGCAGTATCTTTAACTGAATCCCAGGCATCACCCAACCAGGATCGTTGGATAACGCCCGCTTTTCTCCGAACCCCACCTTGCTGCATGGTATGAACCAACTCGTGTGCCAGCAATCTTTTTCCTGAATCCGTATTTGTTTTATATTGACCTGAGTTAAAAACAACATTGTTACCGGAAGTATAGGCTAATGCATTTATCGAATCAGCACTTTTTGCAGCAAGGCTGTTATCATGAATTTTTACCTGGCTGAAATCGGAATTTAACCTGGTTTCCATGAAAGAACGGGTGGAATGATCAAGAGGTCTGCCGTTACCGGAATTTAATACCTCATGTACAATAGCAGGCGCAGTTGTGACAGATTCACCGTTTCCTGATTTACGTTGCAATTTTTCTTCCTCTTCGGAACGTTTGCTTTTACGTTGAATACTTGTTATATCCGATGATTTAAAAAATGTATTCCCATTTTGCGAAACCGGCATCCGCATCACTTTACCGGCAATTGCTTCTGCTTCCCTTTCTGAAGGATCATCAGCGGCACCAATATTTAGCTTAGGCTGGATTTGTACAGGCGTGAAGAAAGGTTGCTGCTGATTTTTTTGTGTAGCAGCAGTTGAGGCACTTTTGCTTTTTTCAGGTGTTGCAAGAGTTTGCATTTTTGAAATAAATTAATTCAGGGAATTAGTAACTAAGTCCATTCCACATACAGCATTTCATTCATCCATGGCAGTTTTATTAAACCAATTCCCCATGGAAGTTGATTCAATAGTATGTCAATTGTTTTTTGTTCAACCAGTAATTGCCAACCGTTGTCCACCTTCGAAAGTTTTCCATTTCGTTGCAAAAAAGCTTCACGAAAACCGGCAATACTTGTATTTTTTAATACATCCCAGTGTTTTATTACTTCCATCAATAAAACATCACATTCGGTTTTTGTTTCTTCATCAGGAAGAATTGCGGTTGGAACAACTTCATCAACAGCGATACCGCATAATATTTTATTGAGCACCAGGTCAAATTCTTCGGTTTCATCCTTACCGGTTACCATAAATTGCATTGCCATAACCGCTTTGTAAACAGAAGTCTCGCCGAACCAGTCTTTTTCTTCAATCAGCGTTAAATTATCAAAAAGAGCGGGTAGAAAAGGATGAAGCAAAACAAGACCTGCGTTGTTGATGTATATTGTATCAGAAGGTTTTGTGCTTTCGATGATATTTTTCTGTTTACTTGTTTCTGGTTTTTCTGATTCAATTTCCCGGCGCTGAATTAGTCCGGATTCCGTCAGGATTTCTTCTTTTTCCAGATTATGCTTTTCGGATTTAGCACGCAGTTTTCTTATTATCTCTCCTGTTTCTGATTTCAGATTATCATAGTTTTCAACTTTTGAAAGCAGGAACATGAAGAACTCAAGCTCCCGGTTTTTGTAATGTTCTGAAGCAAAAACTGTCAAAAAAGTCTCATTTATCAATTGTTTCTGAATTCTATCATGCCTGAGCAAAACGCTTTCCATAGCGTTGACTTTTTCGGTTATTGCTGAAAGCGATTCTGCTTCCTGATTTCTGTATTGAGTATAAGCGGTAATCAGTTTTGAAATAAATTCCTCCGAAAACTGAGAAGCCAGGCGGTTTGCAACATTCAGTTTTTGTAGGATTAGCTTTTTAAGCCGGATAATTAATTTTTCGTCAACTTTTAAAAGTCTTTCCAGTTCAACAAGGGATACAATGCGTTTGTTCCATGGCAGGAAGCCGTTTTCGAGGAAAAAGAATAATGTTTCGGCGGCGTTGGTTACTTCAATCTCTTTAATATCAACCGTTTTTCTGTTTATCTGAATCAATTCTTCTTTCAGCTTCAGGGTTGCCTGCGCGGTGAATTCCTGTTCCCAGTTTTCCAAATTCAGCATTCCGCAGTCGATTTCCAGTTTATCAATGGAAACGTACTGATTTTTCCCAAACATTTCATCAAACAAAACTTCCATACGAGGCTGTAACTTTTCATAAAATACCTGGGCAACACGATTCTGTACACCAAATGAATCGTCAATATTTTCAAATTCAATTTCGATGGTTTGCTTTTGAATGATATGTAGGTTTTCCGCACTCATTATGCAGTGGTATGGTTATCAAATGCGCCCGCGTTCATATGTTTGTTGAAAATGGAATCGTTTAAAACAAACTGAGCTGAGTTCTTGCAGGCATTTCCTGACTGGTCCGTTTTGCTAACAGTTAAACTTATTGTAACCTGTGATCCCGGGAGAACATCGTTCTGCTGATAGTTAAACACAACTTCCCTGGTGGTGAAGTTCAGGACTCTTCCATCCGCAACGGTTAGATTCCAGTTGTATTTTTCCGCGTTCGGATCCTTTGCTGATAGTGTTAAAATAGTTGGGAAAACAGCAATGGGTGAAGTATTATGTTCGAGTTTCATCAGGAATCCGGCATCAACAACAATTAAAGTGATGGTTACATTCACCTGTTTCCCGTTGATCATGTATGAAACATGAAAATCAGTAGTCTGATTTATCGAAGTAGCTGCCGGCACTAATTCCAGGGTTGCATCCCGCATTTTTATTCCATCATTGCTAAGCACTTGTACAGTATCTGTGGGTATTAAATTAGGTTCAAGCGGGAACCTCTTCAGGTTGCTGCACATCGAAATGCGTCTGTTTTCAATTTCCAGGTTTATTACCTGGCTGAATTCGGAAGGACACTGCCCGTTTGTTTCCCTTAAAAGGATTGTGTGTGGCAGCGTTGCTATTTTGAATGTTATTGGGTCAGGATCGCGTTTTTCGGAAAACAGGATTCCATCATTTAACCATTCGTATTTGGTTGTATCGCCAATACCTGTGGATTCATTTTTGAAACCAACAGTCAATTCCCCGCCATCCGTTTTTGTTTCAAAACTGAATTGGGCAACAGGAGTCTGGAATATTTCAACTGTGGTTGTTGCTGACTTGCCATTTGCTGTATAAGTAAGTACTACCTGACCCGGAGTTTGTACTGTTGCCGGAATAAAAAATGAAGTTCCGTCAGCATTTGAGTTAACCCCATCACCACTCACTTTGCCACCAGCCGGTGTAACTATAATCGGATATACGGCCTGGTCATTATTGCAAAAACTGTCCTTATCGATTTTTATGGTCGGATCTTCGGCGGGCATAACGATTTCCTGTTTCTGATTGCCCTGGCAGATTCCGTTTGTAACATTCAGAGTTATCGTTTTTACAGGACCGGCTGTTTTAAATTCAAACGGTGCCGGGTTTTCTTCTTTCGAAAATGATTTCCCGTCCCTGAACCATTCGTATGTGGTTTGGGCTGTGCGTCCGGCAGTTTCGTTGGTCAGGGTCAATAGGGAGGTTGCGCCGTTTACCGTTACTACATATGAGAATTTAGCAACAGGAGCCTGGATTACTTCAACCTGAACATTAGCTGTTTTCCCGTTTGCGGTATATGATAAAGTATGTAATCCTGCACCTGCGTTAGCGGGACTGAAAAAATAGTTGCTGCCATTTTGCACACTCACACCTGAACCTGTAACCACTCCGCCTTGTGGAGTTACTATTATCGGGGAAATTGCCGGATCGTTGCTACAGAAACTGTTTTTATCGATTTTAATTGTCGGGGCTTCCGGTTCCTCGGGTTTTTCAGGCAAAATATAGGCAATCGGCGGACAATCGCTGCAGCACATATACGGGATATAAAAATCGGCGATTACCATGCCGTTGGTCAGTTCAAACTGTTTTGGCTTTGGCTCACGGTCTAAAATCTCGGTTATCTCCTTCCGTTTATCTTCCGGTAAATCTTTACACTCTTCTATATATTTTGAAAGAACATCCTTAAATCGTACATACAGTTCCGGATCTTTATACAAAATGGAAGTCTGCAGCAGCTTGGTCTGGTAGGTGAGTGTATCCAATGGGACATCCTGCTGAATCAGGTCGCGGAAGCGGGAAACCATCAGGTTGCCAAGGTCTTTATTTACAAAAAGCGCATTTTTATCGATAAACCGGTTAAGCCGTTCTTCGTGGTACACCAGGATAAAAGTTCCGCCACGCGGCACACCGGCTTTATGCTCAATGCCGCCATGCGTTTTAAAATAGTAACTGAAATTTTTAGCCAGACGGTACTGTGCCATCCGACGGTTGTATTCGCTTTTTATGGCTTCAACCTGCTCGACAAAACATAAATTCAGAATGGTCTCCAGGTTGAAAATCAACAGATCGAGATATAAATCCGAAGCCATTTCGGATAAAGTGGATTGATCGTTACTTTCGAGTTTCTGCAAAAACAGTATAGCAAAAGCACTGATCACGCTCACTTCTTTTTCGAGACGCTCGTTACGGCTTTTAAGCTCGGTGGTATTTATATCTGCCAGTTCATTATTCATAACCAGCTCAAGGATACTTTCGATGGCATCAATAAACTCAAAGGCATGGAACTGAATGGAAGTAACAGGCAGATCGGTATTTATTGAAACCGGGTTTGTAAACTTTCCGGCCATCTTAATATACGCTGCTCCAATGGTATTGGCACCCGGGTTGCAGAGTTTCAGGAGTGTATCTCCTTTGGTGTATTGTTTTATAGCCTGGAATTCATTAACCAGCGAAGATGTGAATGGATGACTGATCTTCTCAGTCAGATTGGGATTAAATGCCAGCGTACTTTTAATCGTAGTAGCATCTTCAACCGAAGCTTTTGCAAAATTGGCAGCCGTAAAATTCAGGATACGGTCAGGTATAACAAATGGTAGCTTGGATGCAAAGCAAAACGAATCGTGTACTTTGCATATGAGTTCAGCAATGATCATCCGGTAATTGCTTTCCAGGTCCTGGATAACGCATTTTGGTTCTTCTCCTCTCACCAAAGCTCCAATATAATCGGCACTCAAAGCCGCAATATCAAAGGGCAGATTGTTTTCCTGCTGAAGTGTTTTAACCAGCGTGATGGCGTTGGTTATATTTTTACCGATATGTCCTTCGATCCTGAAAAAATCAAAGCGCTCGATATCATAAAGCAATGGATGCACAACGTTGTCGGCCGCGCAATACTGGAACGCATTGTACCCGAGGTTGAAGCGGTAATTGCCTTTCCTTGTTTTTTCGTAACTCCAGTAGCGGTATAATTCATTGCCTTGGTCAATAACATTGTAATTATATGGAATGCACCGGTCGGATAAATCGACATACCCGTAACGGCTTGGAGTAATCTTTACAGCGCGGTTTTCAAAATTCCTGATCGAAGTGAAATCGACGTTCGCGATCAATAAACGGATGCGGGCAAAAAGTAGCCGGACTTCGGCCAACTTATCTTTCTGATTGTTGAAAAGAGGGGAATAAATGAAATATTCGCGGTACTTGCTGTGAACCAGATTTTCAGTGTTTTCAGTTGCTTCACCCAACATTAAGTGCAGCGGGAAATTCATTTCGTCGCCGCAGCAGGTTGCGCTTACTTCAAAAACCTTACACTTGAATTCATAATATGCTTTTAGTACATCATCAATAAAATCGAAGAAATACTGGATAAGGATAGGATTGTTCTTCAGGATTTCATCACGCAGATTCTTGAACTGCTCAAAAACATCTTCGAAAGGGTTGGATGGTTCATCATCGAGGAGGTAATAATAGTGTATGTAACAGTAGTTGAGGACTTCCGCAATGCTTCGCAATTTGGCATCGTCAGTCAAGGCTGCAAAAGCCTGCAACACTTCATCAGCCGATTTCAGATTCTGAACCGGCACATTGTACCTTCTTAATTCAACATGATGCAAATCGGGTTTTACCGTTGGCTTTCCGGCAGGCACAGGTTTTTCCTGTTTCTTTTCAAGTTCATCAATTAGCGCTTTTTCAACCAGCAGGGCCCGGACTTCAAAATCCATGCGGCTGCCTTTATCATTGCAGTCGTTGGTATCGCAGTTTTTCAGGTTTTCTTCTTCTGTTTCCAGGAAAAGAACAACGGCATATTTCTTCAGGTCAACTTTTGCGTTTTCTGAAAATGCAACAGCATTGAGTTTATCACCAGCTTTCAGATCGGCGAACTGCGCAGTTGTAAGCAACTCAAATATTCCATCCTTGAAAGCATCTTTGTAAAATGGTTTCGGATAGTTTATATCATCTTCGCATTGCTTTATAAATAGCAGATCGTCGGGGAAATTCCGCGTGGTATAAGGAATAAAATGGGTGAACTCTGTATCGCAGAAAGTAATCAGGTAGCCCTGTGAGGTTAGCCCGCAGCCTTTGGAAACCGATATGGAATCCTTTTCCAGAAATGAAACATCGAGCCCGCAAACAATGCCGCTGCCAATCAGTTTGATGCGGGTTAACCGATCGTGTTGTTCAAGATAATTGAACATGTCGTTGAGGTGCCTGTTGGTGAGCACCTGGTCGGCTTCAAATACCGGGTATGATTTTGCTGTATTCATTTCAAATCACTTTTAAAGGTTCCTAAAACTGTTTTTCCGAGCATCACTGTGTTGCTGCCTTCTTTGCTTTCGGCGCAGTCGTGCAGGCTGGCTTGCGGGTATTCGCTGTGTAGTGACGCAAGCAGTTCGATCATTTTATTGTTTGCAATTTTGAATTTTGGGGTATTGGTGGCGGAATGTTCCGAAGAATAGTCGGCCAGCGTTTCAATCCAGTTTTTGTAGGCGACTTCAAATTGCCGCATAAGGTCATTGTTTAACCAGCATATTTTCAGCATAATATGGGCTGGCGCTTCTTCATGGATTTTATCTTCAAAGTATTTCCTGAAATTCACATTATCGAAATGCCCTGCATCGTAAGGCAAAACAACGGATGCCTGGAAAGTATAAGGATCAAGCTCGCAAAGGCAATCGCAACCATGCAGGCAAACCTGGAATGGGTCAAAAGTTGTATTCCTTGGCCGAAGTAAAATATGTTCGATGAGGTGTAAACCAACCGGGTTGCTGCATTCCTTTGCAAATTTAGCAGCCAATGTTGCCGCAACAGCCATAGCCGAAGGCTTGTCAACGAAAGTCTGCTCGCTTTCCAGCAGAACCTGGTTGCCGCTTCCAATTACCTGGAGTTTTAATGCAGTTTCGTCAAACAGATAATCATCGCTATCTGAAGCTTTTTCAATGGCTTCCTTTTGTGCATTCAGCGCATCTAGTTTGGAAATATATTCCTGTGAAAGGAGCTTGTATTTTCCATCCTGGGATGTAAAAGAAAAACTGTGGAAGCAGCGCAGGATATCCTCTCCGTTTTCGCTGACCAGTTTCTCATTACAGATAATCTTTTCATTCCGGATGCAATACAAAAACCTTCGTGAAAAATCACTGATGCCTGCCAGGAAACTGATTCGTTTTTCGAGCCCGGAAACATTTCCGGTATCCCAAAGCTGATTAGTATCAATGGTATAATCAGCTATTTGAGGGAAATAGTTGTATGCTTTACCTCTTTCACTGCTGATAACCGGGTAGTTCTTCAAAACATTGCTTTTTGATGCCGACAAATCGGCGAAACTGATTTTCTCTTCCGTTTTGTCTTCGTAATTTATACGGTACATCAGCAAGGCATAGTCGTTAAACGATTCGGCAAATCGCGAAAGTAGGTGATCCAGGAAACGGTTGCGGCGGTCTTCGAACGTGAATTTATCTTCGTAAAGTGTTTGCCATCCGTTTTTCAATTCAGTAGTTGAATCCGGATTCGAGAGCACATTTTCGAGGCTTCCGAACATTCCGGTGGCGTTGTAAACCGTGTCTAAATCTTTTACGTCTTTTAAGAACTGGGCAAAATAGGTCTGTTTGATAGTTTCGATTGAGAACAAATGGTGTGCATGGCTGAGCTGCGAATAGAAGTCGGCCAGTAATTGCTCATAAAACATCAGGTATGCTTTCAGTTGCCGTTGCTGCGCGACACGTTCCGGAGTTGAACCGGGAGGCAAACCGTAAACCCCTATTCCATAGGTTTGCGGATAATCATATTGCAGCGGCCAGTAACTTTCGGTATCGCGCTTGTTTCCAATGGGAACCGGCAAATCCTGGGTTAAACCGTTTAGTTTATCTCGTGAGCGGATGGCATGCAAGACCAAAACTGTATCGCGTACTTCAGCATACTGTGCAAGGAATGGAAATTGATTTTTAAATAAAACGATCTTTGATCTATCGGTGCTTAAAACCGGTTTGTGAAGAGGTGAAATTTCGATGCACCATTTCTGCGAAGTACAGCAAGCCAACGCGTTTCCAGCCGAATCGTATTTTGTCATCTGGAAATTTCGGATAGCCTGAACGCCTTCAATATCCATCAGCAGGTTGATCACATCCGAAGCATGAACAACCATTCGCAGGTTGGTTTGCTCCAGTTGAGTTGTATCAATAAATCCATGCTGCAGCACCGGACCGGTAAATATTTCGTCGACCGGGATTTTTTTATCCAGTAACTCGCTCAGTGAATAGAATTCAACGGTAGGATTCAGGTAATTTTCGATGGCAAAGAAAATCTCAGCCTGAACTTTTTCAATATCAGCGCCCGGATTTACATCCACATCAAAGCAGAAAGCAATTTCTTCATCATCAATGGTAGTGACTTCCAGGAAGTCTTCGCAAAGATTCCTGTGCTCATTTAATGATTTAACCGCTGACTGAACGATTGATTTTGATTTCGAGATTTTCTTAAAATATTTCTCAAAAATTTCAGCGACTTTGTCTTTTTTACCGGCAACAGTTATATCATACATTTGCTGTACATCGGCAAGTGTAACTTCCTTTGAAGAGGGTTTCTGCGGAATTGAAACTGTAAATACCATCGAGCTGGCATCGGTAAGTTTGAGTGTAAATTCAAACCTTTTTTCTTTTTGCAGAATAGCCAGTGTGTCAATGTTTACCGGATTTTGCGCATTGAAAGCAAATGTGAAATCTGCATTTTTCCATGCCGGAAGATTAACCTGGAAGACAAATTCGCCTTCGTGAAATGCGGATGAATCGGGATTGCCAATAATGATTTGTCCGTTGTTCAGATCACCAAAGCGGTCATCAGAATCGAGATCAAGCAGAACACGGTACAGGCCTGAAAGAAACAGCGGCTGTAGGTTTGGAATATAAGTTAGTTCATCCGTTTCGCAATCGGCGTAAATTTCAACTTCGTTTACGGCATGTTTATTTTTCTTTTCATCTAAAAGAACATCTTCAGCAATGAGCCATGCGTTATGAATTCCTTCCAGGTCAACCAATAATTTCCGATAATCATTGATAGACAATGGATTGATGGTCAGAATTTCTTTGGCGGTAAACAACGCCTGTCCGTCAACCAGGCTTGCATCGGCTTTTCGCAGGAAATCCTTCATATCAAAGCCGCTGCGGTATCCCAGTTCGGTGATGGCATAACACAAAGCCTCGAGCGTGGTAATTCCCGGATCGTGGGCGTTATAATCCGTCCACAAAGCCGACGAAAGGTTTTCGATATGCTTCAGACCTTCGCTGCGCAGCAATTCATAATCCTGGCTTGCGACAGGCGTGAATGATTTCGGTATGGATGTAAACTCTTCCATTAGCAGGTGCAGGTTGCAGGTGAATTAATACTATGTCTGTTGCCATTGGATTCATCAAAATAAGAAACCAGGACGGAGCGCGAAGTGGTTGCCACGGCTTCTTCAATATCGTGTTTCTCAAAAAGTACCGTTTCGCCATCGCGTAACAGGTGATGCAATTCGAAACAGGTAACAAAGTCAACGTAAGGACGTTCCTCTACAAAGTTCAGCAATACGCTTTTGCTGATTTTCGAACCAAAAGGAATTTCAACTTCGGTACTGTAAGCCCAGGGACAAAGGAATTTCTCGATTTCTTCATTTAGAAGTTGAGTATAAAAACTCACGTCGAGGTTATCGTGAAACTGAACTTCGAATTCCAGCCGGACTTCTTCAAACTGAGGGTTGTTAATATGAAGTTTGGCAAACGGCGAAGTGATTTTCTTTAGGTATTCATTGATATTATTGATCAAACCGATGGGAGTATATGGCTTAAGCAGGTTGGCGTGCGTGTTGTTTTTCAGATCAGGAACCGGAATAATGGTGACATGGCCCGGTAGATTTTCGCAAAATACATTTGTGCCTTTATCGTCATAAAACCCGGAATGATTCAGGCATTTGACCTTATAAAGCTGAGGGAATTGTTCGAGCAATATATGCTCATAATCCCAGATGGTAATGGCGCGCTGCTTGTGCCGCAGCCGTTCGCTGACTCTAACATAATAATGCTCATCGCTTTCGCGGGTTCGGCCGTTGAAACTGTCAAAAGGCTGAGTAATGGTTTTTACCGCCGGAATGTTTTCGATCAGTTTTGAAATAGTTTTTGCGGGAATTGTTTGCCGGAATTCAATTTGGGCCGCTTCATCCTGCACCAGCTCAACTTTAGCCGCCTGAGCCTGGATAAGGATAAGATTGCACACGGCATCAATATCATTTTCAACAACGGCTTTAATCCAATGCTTCCCTTTTTCGAGCAAAGTATTTTGATTGCTGATTTCAGCCGGAAGTGCAAGTGTTACAATACCGGATTGTGTAAAATTGTTTGTTCGATCGATTACATTCTGGTTTTCAAATTGAATCCATTCATTATTTGTAAGATAAAACCACGAAAGCGGCACCATATTTTTCAACGGATTCGAACTGCCGTCGGCAACCTGGAATAAGACGGA
>DYSZ01000114.1 GCA_020726265.1 Draconibacterium orientale | reverse complement strand
GAACAACTTGTTGGTTAGTTTTGTGTTTTAAGCGCCTAAAAAAAACGCTGGTTGTATCACCTGTATTCTGCTAAAATTTTCAAATCATTTTTCATGAGATGATTTGTTCACCGAACACCCGTCATTTGATAAAAATGAACCAAATTTCACTATTTTAACGATCCCAGCTAAATGGATTTAGCTTACAATCCGTTAATTATCGCGGGATTCAGCCATTTTACATGAATATAAACAATGTTGATAATGTATAGTAATTTACATAAGAGTTCGTTTCAATTTGGGTTAATATTTAATGTTTAATATCCAAAAATTCAGAAGTACATCCATATTTGTGAGAATATATTTACAAACGATAAAAAAGGGGATTTTCCCGTATTTGGGTTCATCCTGAAGAAGGGTGAAAAAACCAAAAATAGTTCTTCGGCATCTGCAGATTCAGGTGCACAACATAAATGGAAGTTAGTTTAAATAAACGAAGAGTTGTCCGAAAACGATAACCTTCATTGTTTAGTTTGTTTGGTGTAATATGTCAGTTTGAAAAGAAAAGTAAGGATTGCAGCAATGCAATTCCTTACTTTTGATTTATTACAAAAACCGGGTTTGATTGAAGAAAAAATGATGAAAATTTCGAAATATATTCTTATAAACAAGATTTTTCTGATTGCAGCATTTTGTGTTGCTTTCAGCCAGAATCTATATTCACAAACAAATTTACCTTCATCATTTCCTGACAGAATTATTCTTAACCTGAATGACGATAATACCTTGTCGGTTTCGGTAACCTGGCGTACTGACAGCACTGTTACCGAAGGTATTTGTGAACTCCATCCAATGACGGGATCAAAAATTAACGCTGAAATTGTTAAATCATACAAAGCAACTACTACCGCTGTACACTACGAATACAAAGGTGAACCTGATGTTTTGGCCAATCAGCATTCGCTGATAATGAATCAGCTTGAAGCGGGTAAAAAATACCTTTACCGGGTTGGCAATCAGGGCAACTGGAGCGAATGGTTTGAATTTGGGATTCAACAAAATGATGAGAATTTCTCCTTTGTTTATTTTGGCGATCCGCAAACCGACAATCGTTCGCAGGGGACAAGAGTGGTTCGAAAAGCATACGAAATGGTTGGCAACTGTTCATTTATACTTTACGGAGGCGACATTATCAACCGGGGTGGTCGTGACGTGGAATGGCAGGAATGGTTTGATGCAGGCTCATATATTTTTGCATCGGTACCACAGGTATTAACACCCGGAAATCATGATTACACTGACGATGGAATTGTTTCCGACAACCCAAACATAAAACCATCAATTGTTTATTTGGTTTCGGTAAGCGAACCAAAACAATACGAAGCAGGTAACAATAACTCGATGCAAAAACGGGGAAGCCATCTTCAGCTATTTCAGCAGATTTCTATCGATGGCAACGAACTTTCATACTCAGCGGTCTCGGTTGATGGAAAAATATTCGACCAGTTTAAGCTGAAAAAGAAAAAAGACGGAAGCACAAAATTCATTGATCAATCAGAAAACTGAAACTTAAATGAAACCAATAAAATTTAACCAATTGATGGGAATTATCATCGTTGCGATTTCATTCGCAACTGCATGGGCGGTTCGTGGCCAGTTCGGGCACGAGCAGGGAGCTGCATGGGCTGCCGCAATTGGTGGTTTAGCATTGGTTTTGGTTTCGAACCGACCCGACTGGTACCAGCGTGCTTTATCGGTAACACTGGCTTCGGCAGTTGGCTGGGGAATGGGCGGAATGATCAGTTACGGGCAAGTGGTTGGTTATGGAAGAGCTGATAATTTTCCGAATGCGGCTTACGGTTTACTGATGCTTTTTGTCATTGGCGGATTATTTGGATTGATAGGTGGCGGACTTACCGGACTTTCTCTCGAATCGACTTCAAACAAAAAAGTAAACTGGGCCAGGCTGACGACAGAAATGGTTGCCGGGGCTGTTATAACCTACGGTTTCTTTGTGATGCAACTCGAAATACTGATGACTCCACCTCGGTCTGAAGCATGGGCTTTTTGCCTGGGTGCCGGGTTGGCCATGGTTTGGTATATGGCCCGCAATGGATTTCATTCATCGTTACGTGTTGCTTTTTTTACCATGATTGGCGGAGGTTTTGGTTTTGCCTTCGGAAACTTTCTGCAAGTTACCGGAAACATTCTCGAAATCAACTTCAACATGTGGAATGTTATGGAGTATAGTATCGGCTTTTTTGGCGGATCAGCTTTGGCTTACAGCGTTTTTACCTCAAACTGGCCAGTACTTTCAGAACAACCAAAAAATTGGGAAAACCGGGTTGCGTTTCTTATCGTCTTTTTGCTGATCCCTTTCATCGTATATAGTGAATCGCTTTCAATCGGTAAACTTACCGAACAATTGAGAAATTCTGGAATCGATGTTCGCACTGCAACAATCAGCAGTATTACTGCTTTCCTATTAATCGCTTTGTCAGGGCTTTTATACTTTTTCAAAGTTGAAAGAGCAGGTTTCAATTTCAACAAAAAAGCAGTTCAACTGGGTTACATTATCTTTTTTTCGGTTTATGTAGCTGTGAGTTTTCTGGTAACCGGATTTTTTGGAGCTCAGATTCATTCAAATCACATACTGTATGTAATCAATATTCTGATTGCTGTTGTGCTTTTGTACAGGGTTGGTAATCCTTTTATAACGACTGACGAGACTGCTTCAACTGTAACATCCAAACATTGGCTAATGATGGGTGTTGTGTTGCTGGCCATTGTTTTACTGGCATTCCTGCTTGTAAATATGCACGGAGATTTAGGTGGATCACATAATCGTTTTGAATAATCAGCTTATGATCATAGTAAACAAATATTAACCTTAATGCAGTAATTTCTGACTTAATGCAAAAAAAATCAGCAAAATTTAATGTACAATTAATAATATTCTATTTGTTATTACACAATCTGTTACAAATCTTTATCAGGGTCAATTTTAAGATTGAAACCATAAGTAAATTAAATAATCAAATTAATGTCTATGAAAAAAGTAATTTTAAGAACATTCTTTTTTGGATTATTTTCACTTTTTACAGTAGCTCTTTACGCTCAGACCAATGTGAGCGGTACTGTTAAAAGCGATTCCGGAGAATTACTTCCCGGAGTATCCATCGTTGTGAAAGGTACCAGTACCGGTGTGATTACCAATATCGATGGTAATTATACTATTGCAGTACCTAATGCGCAGTCTGTGCTGTTGTTCTCGTTTGTGGGAATGCAACCACAGGAAGTACCGGTTGACGGAAGATCTACAATTGATGTTACCCTGGTAACATCCTCAATTGGTGTTGACGAGGTTGTTGTAACTGCCTTAGGTATGAAAAAGGAAAAAAAGGCGCTGGGTTACAACATCTCATCTGTTAACAGCGAAGATCTTGAAACCGGTGGTGTTTCCAATGTATTAAAATCACTGGATGGGAAAATTACCGGGGTTCAGATGAACAGTTTAAGTTCTTCTCCCACTTCATCGGTGTTGTTTAATATTCGCGGGGCAACTTCACTGGCCGGAATCATGGCCGGCGGCGGTGGTAATATCAATAACCTTACACAACCGCTTATTGTACTCGATGGAGTTATTGTAAGTTCAAATACCGCTTCTACAAGTGCCGGTATTGATGTTGGTAACTACATGTCGAGCATTAACCCCGATAATATCGAAAGTATTTCGGTACTGAAAGGCGCCAGCGCTGCTGCATTATATGGTGCATCTGCCGGTAATGGTGTAATTGTGATTACCACAAAAACAGGAGCCAACGCAAAAAAAGGAATCGGCGTTACTGTTAACAGCGCCATTTCGTTTGATCAGGCATACAGTTCTCCTCCGGTTCAAAGACAATTCTTCCAGGGTGGTGAAGAAGGAGAATTTATGACAGACGATAAAAAAGGTTTGGGATGGGCTGTTGATGATACTAAAAACAATGAACCCGTTCTTCGCTGGAATTTACTCACACAACAGTGGGAAGAATCAAAACTTGAAGCCCGTGGCGATGAAGACCCTTTACTGGCATTCCTCGAAACAGGTATCATGTACGACAATAATATTGGTGTTACCGGTAATTACGAAAAAGGAAATTACAGATTGAATTTTGGTAATTTAACCTCAAATTCAGTGGTTCCAAGTAATAAGACCATTAAGAATGATATTTCGTTCAATGCTGCTTATAATGTAACCGATAAAATTACATTGACTTCACAGGCATCTTATTCACGCACTTTTGTCCCAAATCAATCTCATATTCAAGGACAAAGGGAAGATAACCCGCTGTCGCATGCCATGTCGATGCCGATAAACATGCCAACTATGGATGTTTGGCAACAAGCTGACAATTGGTTAACTGACTGGAATGGTACTTATCAGAATACACCTTATTTGAAGAATCCGGGCGAACCTCGCTTAAGCAGGGTTAACAGCGCTGGCTTTGATAAAGCAATTGGGAAAAACGGGCCTTATTTTGCAGCCGAAGAAATTATCAGAACTTATGCAAAAGATATCGTATTTGGAAAAGTTCAAATGGACTGGGAATTAGCTGATCCTCTTATTTTAACAGTACGTTCGGGTTTAACTCACGAAAATTTCGCATTTGAACGAAAAATGCCATGGGGTTCTGAAAGAGCTGAAAAAGGAGCTTATGAACAACAACATGCAAACAGTGTTAGTGTGAAATCAGATGTTTTACTGGCATACAACGAATATTTTCTAGATGAAAAACTTTCAGTTGATGGATTAGCTGGTTTTTCATATGCATGGGGAGAGTCAAACAGTTCATCTTTCGGTGGAAATGAGTTAACAACTCCAAATTCATTTAACTATGGTTCACTCCCTGCTACAACAAGGCAGAATGCCCAATTTTACAGAGGATATTCCGGAATAAATTATGGCGCTTATGCAACAGCTACCATTGGATGGCAAAGTATGCTTTACCTCGAACTTTCAGGACGAAATGACTGGGTTGGTATTCTCGACCATGAAAAAGACAGTCATTTTTACCCGGGCGCTTCTTTAAGCTGGATTGCCAGTGAAACATTTGATATGGGTAGTTTTATGAATTTGCTTAAATTAAGAAGTGGATATGCAACTACAGGTTATGGCATTGGCAGCCCGGTAAACATGGATGCTTACGGTATTTCTGGAAATACCTGGGGTGGTGCCACAATGGGAACTGTTGGCGGAGCTTTGGTTGATGCCAATATTGAACCTGAGTTAAACATTACAAAGGAAATCGGGGTTGACTTCGGATTGATGGAAAACAGGATCATGGGAGAATTTACTGCTTACTCCAAAAACCACATCAACCAGATACAGAATCTTCCTGTTGTAGGCTCATCAGGGTTTAGCAATATGTTAACAAACATGGGTTCTGTTAAATCTACAGGTATTGAAGCAGCATTAACTGTTGTTCCTGTACGCACTAAAGACTGGAACTGGAGTATAACCGGAAATATTACAACGTTTAATTCGGTTATCGATGAACTGGATGATCGTTTTGTGGAAAATTTATATGGTTATAGCGGAACGACTATGCTTTCCCTGTTCGAAGGTTCGAAAGTTGGGGATTTGTATGCTCAAAAGCCAATTTCATATATCCAAACAGGTAAGTACAAAGGAATGATGTTGACCGGGATTGACGGAATTATTGAAGAAGCGATTCAAACAACTGACTGGAGAAGAGAACATGGTTATCTTGGAAATTTGAATCCAGATGCCATTATGGGATTTTCAACAGATGTAAAATATAAAAACTGGAAGTTGAATGTAGTTAGCAGTTTAAGGTTGGGTGGAGTGTTTATCTCTGAAACGCAAAAAATAATGATCGACGACGGGATGTCTGATTTAAAAGCAATCTACGGAGATAAATATGATGAATACTGGACTGGTGGGCGATTCGCAGGAGGTTTGCCAAGCATGCCTGATCCTGATGCTATGTTTACACAGCCAGGATATGAAGATTACAGGGAAAAGATGCAAAATATTATGGGTTTATATAATGGAGACCCAAGATACTTTGGCTATTGGAACGCTGTGTATATCGATCCTACAAAAGATTTGTCGAACATGACCCCGGAAGAAAAAGTAAGTTTACCGGATGAATATTATATCAAAAATGGAGATGATCCAACCAAAACAATTTATCTTAATCCGTATGCTATGGAAGGTAATGAATTGTGGGGTGGAGCTCAGTTCAGGACACATGATGCAACTGTATTTAAAATTAAGGAGATCAATCTTTCTTACCAGCTTAATAAGTCGGTAGTTGATAAATTACATTGCCAGGGTATTTCTTTTACCTTATTCGCCAAGAACCCAATGTTATGGGCTAAAAATGGCATGAACGAAGACCCTGAAACTGCATTCAATGATGGTGTTGGTGGTTTTGGTGTAAGTAGGTTTGGTTTGCCACCGATTCGTACAACAGGGTTAAGGCTTGATGTCAGTTTCTAATCAAAAGTGATAATAAATTATAAAATTAATAGAACATGAAGAAATTATTATTATATCTAACTGTAAGCCTGGCAGTTGTTTCACTAATGTCGTGTGATGACCAGCTGAGGATTGATGAAAGGCAAACATCATTTGATGTCAATTATTTCACGTATTCACGCTATCAGTTAACTACTGCAATTGTGAATGTGTCAAAAAATTATGGAATTGCAGCCAAGGAACCAAGAAAAGGACAATGCGATCTGTATTTTATGGATTGTTATTCTTCAGATCAGGTTGCCAGCTTTTATACTAAACCCGACCAAAACTGGAGTCTGGAAAATACAAATCCCTATACTTCAGATTTGCGTACGTTGGCTGCAGTCACTGAACTGGCAACAGAAGAAGGCAATATGGCAAATGTTGCTGCTGCTGATATTCTGAAATGTGTTATCGGAGCTTATCTTACTGAAAAATATGGAGATATACCATTTTCTGAAGCAGTTCAGGGTAGAACCGGAAATATTTTCCCAAAATTCGACAGTCAGAAAGAAGTTTATGAATCAATGTTTAAGATGTTGGATAACGCCGTTACAATTTTATCGGATGCAAATAGCAAAGGGCTTCCTGAGAACCACGATGTGCTTTTTAAAGGCGACAAAAGCAAATGGATTAAGTTTGCCAATTCGTTGAAATTCCGTTTAATGGTACACTCTTATGAAGCATTTAAAAAAGCAGGGAAAGATATTGCAGCTGATATGCAGAAAATAGCAAGCAGCAATTTGTATATGGGTGCAACTGCCGAAAATGCAGCTATTGGTTTTATTGGTTCTGCTGAATTCGATTCGTGGTACCTGCAAACGAAATGGGGTACAGGGAATGAATTTTCTGAGCAAAAACCAACAAAGTATTTAATTGATCAGATGGTTGCATTGGACGACCCACGCATGTATGTGATTTTTGCTCCGGTACTTACTACTATTTCGGCACAAACTACTGCGTCATCAAAAGATATTAAGATTAATGGATTTACCTACACTGTTCAGTACGATCCAGCCGCTAATTATTCACCTGCAGATTTAACAGCTGCCGGAAGGGATTTAAATGGAAATAATATCGAAGTTCCTTATGTGCTCGATGCAATGTGGTTTGGTACACCCAATCCGCTAAATGTGCATCTGCAATACAAGGGAGCTGGACTCCCTGGCAGCCACGGAACTTATGATAATCGTCGTATTACAGGATTTTCAACCTTAATCTCAAAAGAAAAAGATGATCGTTTGAAAGCGGTTATGATGGAGTCAAGTGAGATGATGTTCCTTTTGGCTGAAGCCCGTGTTAAAGGGTGGATTTCAACAGGTACTGCCAAAGATTTTTACGAAAAGGGTATCAAACTGTCTTTTGAAAGATGGCAGGTAGTTAATGGTGCAAAACCTGAAACACATGTTGGTTCAGATAAAATAATTGATAATTATGATGCATATTGTGCAAAAGTGGCATTGGCAGGTTCAACTGCCGACCTTGACAAAATAGCTTTGCAAAAATGGTTATCGATGCTTTTAACAAATCAGACCGAAGCTTACACTGATTATAAAAGAACAGGCAAACCAGCTTTTGTTGGTAAAATTGCTCCTTCTTTTTCTTCTTATACATATCCCTTGAGATTTACTTATCCATTGGATGAAGAAAGCAATAATCCTGAAAATTATGCTACGGCAGTTACAGGATTGGGTGGAAAAGACCTTCCTTCTTCTCAAATGTGGATTTTAAAATAATACAGGATTTCATATTTCATGGTTTTTAATTTGAGGACAAGGTTTATCCTTGTCCTCTTTTTTTAAAAACCGTATCAACATTTTTTGCTATACTTGAAAATTTATGAAACAAGCCGCATCAATTATCTTTCCTTTAGTTTTCCTGTTACTCCTTTTATTTACTCACTGTATCCCGAAAACCAACAACAACAACAACAAAATAATCACCCTCTCCATGAAAGAAAAACAAATATCGTTCTCCCCGAAAAATCATGCACTCGACAACAACGACAACTTTTCGCCTGATAACCGCTTTTTGTGTTACGACACACGCGGAACGGTTTTCAACGATAACCTTGGCAACTGCAAATCAATCGAAAAAATTGAAATTGAAACCGGCATTGAAATAGTTCTCTGGCAACCCGAATCGGTAACCGGGGAACAGGCTGCACCGGGCGTTGCGGCTGTTTCATATCATCCGCTTGAAGATAAAGTGATTCTTATTCACGGGCCGCTACTCACAGAAGTGGAAGCCCGCGGTTACTATGCAATTGTTAACCGCACCGGGGTTGAGGTGAGCGCCGACGGGAAAGGTACAATTACAAAAGTGGATATGCGCGACGTGACAACCGGCAGACCAACCACACCCGGCGCACAGCGCGGCGGAACCCACCGCCACGAATACACCCGGAACGGAAACCGAATCGGGTTTACCTACGACGATTTTCTGAATACGAATTACGACCGCACAATAGGGTACATGGAAGCCAACCCGAAAGCGCCTGCAGGCTACTCCCATTATTTTGCAATTCTTATAAAACCGACGCAAAAAGGGCAGACAAAACCCGGTGAAATTGAAAAAGCTTACGGAGACTCGTGGGTTGACCCGGCCGGAAAAATGCGCGCATTTGTGGGGAAAATCCGTGCTGGAAATGGAGTGGATTATCAAACCGACCTTTTTGTTGCCGACATTTCTGAAAGTATTGATATTACCACCGCCTTTTCAGGAAACGGAACCGAATATCCTGAACCTCCGGCAGGAATCAAAATCCGACGGCTTACGCACAGCGGGAATGTGGAAGGAAACGTTCGTGGTGCTTTCGACGGTAAACAAATTGCTTATTGTGCTCCTGATTCAGCCGGAGTGATGCAGGTCTTTGTTATCGATGCACTGGGTTCCGACCAGTCGGTTGACGAAAACATGAAGCCACACCAACTTACTTCGTTTACCGAAAATGCAGCCAACCCACGCTGGCACCCGCAGAAAAACTGGCTTTTTGTACCCACCGGCGGCAACATTGCCGCTGTTTGTGCTGAACCCGGCGGCAACTTCGGCAAAACAGTTTTACTTACTTCCGAAAACAAGGAACGCAGCCAACTGGTGGTTTCAAACGATGGAAACACGCTGGCATACACTATTTTTGTAGAATCAAAAGTGGAAAACGAAACAAAAATATTCAGACAGATTTTTGTGATGGAACTGTGTTGGAATAGAATTTTTCAAACAATAAAATAGAGTTATCAAACCAGACTTCGACTTCGCTCAGTCTGACAGTCACCCTGAGCGAAGTCGAAGGGTGTTTATAAAGAACTTTTTTTAAAATATTGAATAATTAAAAAATTTTAAAATGAGAAAACAATTATTGCTGATTTTAGCACTGGCAATCTTCATAGCTTCGTGTACGAAAAAGGATGCACCGAAACCCACTGCTTTTATACAGGATAAACTATTTATTCAGGATTACAGCATCAAATACAACCACGAAAACAAGGATGCAAAACTGCTCAAAGTAGTTTCCGACAGAAACGGATATATCCAGATTTTATCGGATAAAGGCTTGCTACGCCTGAAAGCAGGACAGTTTCTTTTTCCCGGAACCATTGTTAAAGATGTTCAGGATTTGCCTACTTCTGATAAAAATATTGCCGGAATCAGCACATACCAAAACCAGTTGGTTTATGTTGACGATAAAGCCGTGTTAAGCAATGCCTGGGCAGGGAAACTTTTCTCGAAACACGAAATGCCCGCAGCTAAAATTTTTGCAGGCGGCAACGACTTTACTTTCATGATTTCGGACGGAAAAAATCTGTCACTCTTAAAAGATTCGCAAAAACTTTGGGAAGGTTCGCTTTCTGGTAAAAACATCATCGACATAAAATTCGATGTGCAAAACAACCTTTTCTGGATTTTGACTCCGGAAACTGTCAGTTCATTCAATCCTGATAAAAAAGAGATTGCTGAAATTCTTTCGGGTAGCAATTTAACGTGTTTCGAAGCAACACCTGGTAAAATTTTAGTCGGAACTACCGATGGTTATTTAGAACTCGATGCCAAAACCGGAAAACAAAACGGCGAAATTCAGCGCAAAATGCCCTGGACCGAACTTACCTCAATTTCGGAAATTGATGGGAAAGTGTGGTTTGGCTCAACCTGGGGCGCGATGCAGTTAAACAGCGACGGCAAGTTCAGTTATTATGCCGGAAAGCGCTGGATTCCTTCCGACACCGTGGTTCACATTGCAAAAGGCCCGGAAAATTCTGTGCTGATTCTGACTAACGCAGGTTTGGGAAAAATCTGTTTTGAAGAAATGACACTCCACGAAAAGGCGATGTTTTACGAAAAACAGGTCCGCGAACGCCACATCCGCACAGGATTTAACGGTGCATTGGGCTGGATGACCGATGGCGATGTGACCACCGGAACCCTCGAAAATTCTGATAACGACGGTTTGTGGACTTCGATGTACCTGGCAGCCGAAACTTTCAGATACGCGGTTACAAAAGAAGACGAAGCGCTTCAGAATGTGCGCGAATCGCTTGATGCCATGGAACGGCTATACACCATTAACCCAATGAAATCAGGTTTCCCGTCGCGTTCGTTTCAGCGGACCGGATACAACAAAACAGATTCGCCATGGCGGCCAACCGAAGACCCTGAGTGGGACTGGAAATCGACTACCAGCAGCGACGAAGCCATCGGCCATATTTTTGCTTTCAGTGTAATTGCCGAACTGATTGATGTTCCTGAATTGAAAAGCAAATCCATCGAACTCATCGATACGCTGATGTCGCATATCGTAAAAAATAATCATTACATGATCGACTGGGACGGCCAGCCCACCCGCTGGGCTCGCTGGAACCCGGAATATGTAAATGTCCGCCCGCTGATGGTTGGCGACCGCAAAATCAATGCATCCAATTACATTGGCATGTTGCAGACCGCTTATCATTTCACCGGGAAGGAGAAATACAAAGAAGCTGCCTTTAAATTGATGAATGAACATGGCTATTATACAAACCTGATGAAACCAATGGGCGAAATTGGAATGGCTCCTGCCGATGCCGACGAATTGAGCAAGGAATTGTCGGATGGCTGGAACCACTCCGACGACGAAATGTATTACTGTGGTTACTGGGGATTGTTCCGTTATGCCTTTAACGATACTTTGAAGGCAAATTACAAAAAAGCAATTGTTGACCATTGGGAAGCCGAACGCCCCGAAAAGGAAGGCTTGTGGAATATTATGACAGGTTTGGTTGGCAACGAGGATTACGATTACGAAAATGCAGCGTGGTATCTTCGCAACTATCCGCTCGATTTGGTTGAATGGACAGTGCTGAACAGTCACCGAAAAGACATTGTAATGATGGAACCCAACTTCAGAAGACAGACCATTACCGAAGTTTTACCTGCCGATGAACTCCGTGTTTCGCGGCACAACGCCAACCGTTTCGACCTCGACAGCCACGGAGGCGGACGTTCCGAAGAAAGCGCCGGCGACATCTGGCTATTGCCTTACTGGATTGGCCGCTACCTGAATATTATCGGCGAGCCGCAATCAAAATAAATTAATCAATTACAATTCAATGTCGTTTAGTTAGGAAAACAGACTGAGGCCCGAGTACTCGGGCCTCAGTCTGACAGTCACCCTGAGCGTAGTCGAAGGGTGTTCGAAATTGTTTTCTTTTG
>DYSZ01000291.1 GCA_020726265.1 Draconibacterium orientale | reverse complement strand
TGAAGATGGCAACCTTCGTGAGCATTGGAACAACACAAGCATGATGACCGAAGGGTTCAGCGGGTGTTGCAATCCTGCTCATTTCACCTTTTTGCCCGATGGCCGGTTTGTGACAAGCGAAAAAGGATTGGTGCGTGTGAAAACCTACAAACCCTCAGGCGAATTTGATGCCGTGGTTGCCGCTCCCATAAAATTTACAAACGAAGGCAAAGCTCCCGACATCGCCACCGACGCAGCCGGCAATGTGTACGCCCTCGATTTCGACAAAAAAATGATTCGTGTATTCGAACCGAAAAAGTAATGAGACAATAGTAATGAGTACAGAGTACCGAAATTTGAGATTTGAGATTTGAGATTTGAGAACTGCGACTAATAATTAAAAAATTGAAAAACAAAACGTTTTTATTCAGATATCACCCTTCGACTACTCCGCCAATAACAGATTCTTTTTTCTTGTCATTTCGACGAAGGAGAAATATTCCTGTTCGAAGAGATTTCTCCTCGCACACTCGTCGAAATGACAACATTGAAGTGGATTTCTGTCATTTTCATATTGTGCAAAAAAAAAATTGGTTTGCAACTCAGTGTGACCGTCAGACTGAGCGAAGTCGAAGTCTGATTTTATTGAATAAACGAAATAGAAACAAAACTCCGAAGGAGTTGAATTTGAATAACCCCGGGATTTATCCCGGGGACAAGCGAAGACAGTGAATAAAAGGTGCATCCAAGGCAGAAGTTTGAAAATCCTGCCAACCATGCACCGCAAAACGAAAAACTGAACAGAACTATGAATAGAAAAGATTTTTTCACCACCGCAGGTCGCCTCCTCATCCTTGGCGGAATAACCGCCTCGGCAGGCTACCTCGTTGTAAACAAAAAAGTTTCCGCAACCTGCACCGAATCACCCACGTGCAGCAACTGTAGCAAATTTGCCAAATGCGAACTACCCCAGGCAAAAAAAGTATAGAGTAATGAGACTAATAGATAAAATGATTTTCAAATCTTTCCCCCTTCGGGGGAACAGGAAGGGGGCTGTATGAAAACACAAGACCGCCGTAAATTCATCCAAAACGGAGTCCGGCTTTCGCTGCTGCTCTCGCTCGGAACTGTCAGCGCTGCCGCACTGCGAAGGGTTACCGGAGACGATTACGTCTGGCAAATCGACCCCTTTGAATGTACCCAGTGTGGCCGCTGCGCCACCGACTGTGTTAAAAAACCGTCGGCAGTAAAATGCGTGCACGCTTATGCACTTTGTGGTTACTGCGATTTGTGCGGCGGCTACCTGAAACCCGGCGCAATTGCCCGCGACACCGGCGCTGAAAATCAGCTCTGTCCCACCGCGGCCATCGAACGACGGTTTATCGAGGAACCTTATTTTGAATATCATATCATCGAAGACCTCTGCATTGGCTGCGGAAAATGCGTAAAAGGCTGCACCTCTTTTGGCAACGGCTCGCTGCACCTGCAAATCATTCACGACATCTGCGATAACTGCAACGAATGCGCCATCGCCCGTGTTTGCCCGTCGAACGCCATCAAACGCGTAAAAGCCAGCGAAGCCTACATGGTAAAGGGCGATTTCACCAACAAACCCAAAGCCTGAACTAAAATGAAAAAAACAGTTAATTTTCAAAATATTTCACTCTTCTTCCAGTCTCTCCCCTTCGGGGAGATTAAGAGGGGCTTTTTTCTTTTGTTTTTTGTTTTTTTATCTTTTTCATCCTATGCCCAGCAGCAACGTTTCCCAAAACCCGAATTTTCAACTGGTTACGAACAGCCCTCCACGGTGGTTCCCGAACCTCGCGCACTGGCGCTCGAATATTTTGATGTGGCAGTTTTGCTTGTGGTACTTTCAATGGCAAGCTGGCTGGTACTGAAAAAACGTTCGAGGCAGGGCGTGATGTGGCTTTCGCTTTTCACGCTGGTTTATTTCGGGTTTTATCGCGAAGGATGTATCTGTTCCATCGGTTCCATTCAAAATGTGGCACTCTCTTTTGCCGACCCGAATTATGCCATTTCGGTTACCGCACTGCTGTTTTTTGTTTTGCCGCTGGGGTTCACGCTTTTTTTTGGCCGTACTTTTTGTGCCGGGGCCTGCCCGCTTGGTGCAATTCAGGATGTGGTAATTATAAAACCAATCAGTTTACCAAAATGGCTCAATAAAACACTGGGACTCATCCCCTATTTATACCTGTCGCTGGCCGCGCTATTTGCCGCCACTG
>DYSZ01000018.1 GCA_020726265.1 Draconibacterium orientale | reverse complement strand
TATTCTTTGTAATCTGCCATTTAAGTTTAAACTTGAGTGTTTGACATACATCCAGTAGCCTCTTTTTCTTCATCGCGGTAACCATTCAACCTAAGTATAAGTTCATCAAAATCAACCTGATGAGCATCAAACTCCGGACCATCGACACAAGTGAATTTGGTTTGTCCACCAACCGAAACCCGGCAGGCGCCACACATTCCGGTTCCGTCAACCATTATCGCATTTAAGCTTGCCTGCGTCGGAATTTCATATTTCTTTGTCAGCAACGACATAAATTTCATCATTACTGCCGGGCCAATGGTAACACATTCGTCAACTTTTTCGCGAAGGATCACTTCCTCTGCACCTGCAGTTACCAGTCCTTTTTTTCCATAAGAACCATCATCGGTCATAATGATAACTTCATCCGACCATTTTCTGATTTCGTCTTCGAGAATGATTAAATTTTTATTTCGGGCAGCAAGAATGGATATAACACGATTGCCGGCTTTCTTAAAACCTTCAACAATCGGTAACATTGGAGCTACGCCAACACCACCACCACAGGCAAGGATGGTTCCGGCGTTATAAATATGAGTGGCCTGACCAAGCGGGCCAACCATATCGTGAATATATTCTCCCGGGTTCATTTGCGAAAGCTTGGTTGAGCTTACGCCCATAGTTTGAACAACCAGTGTTATTGTGCCTTTTTCAGGATCAGAGCCGGTTATGGTAAGCGGAATACGTTCTCCTTTTTCATCAACACGAAGAATAATAAAATGGCCGGGCTTGCGCGATTTCGCAATACGTGGCGCTTCGACCTCCATTTTAAATACTTTATCGGAAAACCAGGTTTTTTCAGTAATCAGGTTCATATTTTTACTTTAGTATTTCTGATTGAGCGGCTAAAATTAACATGCTTCGTGAAATAACAAAATTTATAATTGCATTCTTAAAGAAAATTTGACCGTGTATTTGAATTAACGGCAAAAAAAAACCGGACTTTACAATCCGGTTTTTCTATCATAAAGAATCTGTTATTATTCTTTTGTTTCTTCAGCAGCACTTTCAGCTTTAGGTTCTTCAACCACTTTTACTTCTTCTTTTGCCACTGGTTTTGCTTTTTCAGTTGCTTTAGCTTTTGCTGGTGCAACAGTTTCAACGTCAGCTTTTTTACCTGAAGCACGACGCGAGCGGCGTTTTTTGCCTTTGGCTGCATCGTCTTTTGCTGCGAGCATTGCTTCGTTGTAATCGACTAATTCGATGATACACATTTCAGCATTGTCGCCCAAACGGTTACCTGTTTTAAGTATCCGGGTGTATCCACCCGGACGATCAGCAATTTTTGCCGCAATGTTGCGGTAGAGTTCAGAAACTGCATCTTTATCCTGCAGATAACTGAAAACCACCCTGCGCGAGTGAGTTGTGTCGTCTTTAGCCTTGGTAATTAAAGGTTCAACATACGAACGCAAAGCGCGTGCTTTTGCCAATGTTGTTGAAATTCTCTTGTGAACCAAGAGTGAACTGGCCATATTCGACAACATCGCTTTGCGATGTGCGCTTTTACGGCCCAGATGGTTTACTTTTTTATTATGTCTCATTGCTTATTACTCCTTGTCCAATTTATACTTTGAAATATCCATTCCAAAATTTAATCCCATGTTATCCAGAAGGTCGTCTAACTCTGTAAGCGATTTTTTACCAAAATTCCTGAATTTAAGTAAATCGTTCCGGTTGTATGTCACAAGGTCGCCAAGTGTATCAACATCGGCGGCTTTAAGGCAGTTTAATGCCCTGACAGACAAATCCATATCAACTAATTTAGTTTTCAGGAGCTGGCGCATATGAAGCACTTCCTCGTCAAACTCTTCGTTTGCAAACTTTTCGTCCGAATCGAGTGTAATCTTTTCGTCCGAAAAGAGCATGAAGTGATAAATAAGGATTTTTGCTGCTTCTTTCAGCGCATCTTTCGGTTGAATTGACCCATCGGTGGTGATATCAAGGATGAGTTTTTCGTAGTCGGTTTTTTGTTCAACACGATAATTTTCAACGGTGTATTTAACCAATTTAATCGGTGTAAAGATCGAGTCTATCGGGATTAAGCCAAACTCGGCTTCAGCCGGTTTGTTTTCGACCGACGGAACGTAACCACGACCTTTGCTGATGGTAATTTCGATGTGTAGTTTCACATCGGGTTCCATGCGGCAAATAACCAGTTTTGGGTTAAGAACCCTAAAACCCGTCATATATTTGTTGATGTCGCCGGCTGTAAACTCTTCCTGTCCAGTGATGGTGATTGACACTTTTTCACTGTCGAATTCGTCAACTTCGTTTTTAAACCGAATCTGCTTCAGATTAAGGATAATTTCGGTTACATCTTCAATAACCCCTTTAATCGTAGAAAATTCATGGTCAACGCCTTCGATTTTAACGGTAGTGATTGCATAACCTTCGAGCGACGAAAGCAGGATACGGCGCAAGGCGTTACCTACAGTAATCCCATAACCGGGTTCAAGCGGACGAAACTCGAATTTTCCGAATTTATCATCGGATTCCAACATGATCACCTTGTCAGGCTTCTGGAATGCTAATATTGCCATAATGACCTTAAATTTTATTATTTTGAATACAACTCTACGATAAGTTGTTCTTTGATGTTTTCTGGTATTTCTTCGCGTTCGGGGCGGTTTAGGAACTTACCGGCCATTTGTTCTGCCGACCATTCCAGCCACTCGTAACGATTGCTCCTGCGCGAATGCAATGAGGATGTAATTTCTTCCATCGATTTTGATTTTTCCCTTACGCCGATAACGTCGCCGGGTTTAACCTGATAGGATGGAATATTTACCACGTCGCCGTTAACTACAATATGTTTGTGTGAAACAAACTGACGGGCTGCAGCCCGTGTTTTTGCAATACCTAAACGGAAGACCACGTTATCGAGCCTCGACTCGAGTAACTGCAACAGTACTTCACCGGTAACACCTTTCGAGGCCTGTGCTTTGTGGAACAGACCGCGGAACTGGCGTTCCAAAATGCCATAGGTATATTTTGCTTTTTGCTTTTCGCGTAACTGTAACCCGTACTCCGATTTTTTTCTTCTCTTAGAAGCCAAACCGTGCATTCCAGGTGGATAGTTTTTTTGCTCAAAAGCTTTATCCGGCCCGAAAATAGGTTCTCCGAATTTACGGGCGATTTTTGATTTTGGTCCAATGTATCTTGCCATTACCTTTTCGTTTTAAAATTAAACACGACGTCTTTTAGCCGGACGACAACCATTGTGTGGAAGCGGCGTTGCGTCAACAATCTCGGTTACCTGCAACCCTACGGTTGCCATTGCCCTGATTGCTGATTCACGACCATTGCCCGGTCCTTTAACGAATACTTTTACTTTACGAAGTCCAAGGTCATAAGCTGTTTTAGAGCACTCTTCAGAAGCCACCTGGGCTGCATACGGAGTATTCTTTTTTGAACCACGGAATCCTTTTTTACCTGCTGACGACCACGAGATTACCTCGCCGTTCATATTTGTCAGCGTTACAATGATATTGTTAAACGATGAGTGTACGTGAGCCATTCCGTTGGCTTCAACCACAACAACTCTTTTTTTGTTACTGACTGTTTTTTTTGCCATAATTCAAATTCCTTATTTAGTGGCCATTTTCTTATTAGCAACAGTTTTACGTTTACCTTTACGGGTACGCGAGTTGTTTTTGGTACTTTGTCCGCGAACCGGTAACCCGATACGGTGACGAATACCACGATAACAACCAATATCCATCAGTCGTTTAATATTCAACTGAACTTCCGAACGCAATTCACCTTCAACTTTAAAGCTGTTGTTAATTACTGTACGAACAGCAGCAAACTGCTCATCGTTCCATTCGCGTACTTTCAGGTCTTTGTCAACCCCGGCTTCCTGTAAAACCTGGTTTGACCTGCTGCGGCCAATACCGTAAATATAGGTGAGTGCTATTTCACCTCTTTTATTATCTGGAATATCAACACCAACAATACGTGCCATAAATTTTTAATTTTTCAGATTAATTACCCCTGACGTTGTTTAAACTTAGGGTTCTTTTTATTAATCACATACAAACGGCCTTTTCTGCGGATAATTTTGCAGTCGGCGCTACGTTTTTTAACTGAAACACGAGTTTTCATCTCATTATTCGTTTTAAATCGTTACTGTATTCGATGAAACCCATCCCAACTGAATCACCGGGACTTCGTTTCATATTTCATATTAGTTTTTATATCTAAAAGTAATTCTACCCTTAGTTAAATCGTAAGGTGACATCTCCACTTTTACCTTATCGCCAGGCAGAATCTTAATGTAGTGCATCCTCATTTTTCCCGAAATATGACCGGTTATTACATGGCCATTTTCAAGTTCCACCCTGAACATTGCATTTGACAATGCTTCAATAATGGTCCCATCCTGTTCGATTGATGATTGCTTTGACATAAAATTTTTAATTGCCTTTAAATAGTTCTACAAGTGGTTAATTCCTCTTTCCTCATTACATCGAACCACCTGAACGCCCTTTAATCCGTCCTGATTTCATCAGTCCGTCATAATGACGCATCAATAGGTGACTTTCAATTTGTTGTAATGTGTCCAATACTACCCCAACCAAAATCAGCAACGAAGTTCCTCCATAAAAATAGGCAAACGACTGGTTGATTCCGATAAGCATTGCAAAAGCCGGAAGAATGGTAACCAAACCAAGGAAAATTGATCCCGGTAAAGTTATTCTCGACATCACTGTGTCGAGGTATTCGACGGTTCTTTTACCAGGTTTAACCCCTGGTATAAAACCACCGTTTTTCTTCATGTCTTCGGCCATTTGCGTTGGATTTACTGTAATAGCTGTATAAAAATATGTAAAAGCCACCACAAGTAAAAACTGAGTTGCATTGTACCAAAATCCGTTGATGTTTGTGAGAGCAGCCGCAACACCACGGAGATTTTCAGAATTGGCTACACCAACAAGGGTAATAGGCACCATCATAATTGCCTGAGCAAAAATGATAGGCATAACACCAGCAGCGTTTACCTTCAAAGGAATGTACTGACGAACACCGCCGTACTGTTTGTTACCCACAATTCGTTTTGCATACTGCACTGGTATTTTGCGGGTTCCCTGAACCAACAGAATTGATGCAACAAAAACGAAGAAGAGGATTACAAACTCTATCAGGAACATTACCAATCCACCACCTTGCTGGTTAATGCGGGAAGCAAATTCCTGCACCACAGCCTGCGGTAAACGGGCAATGATACCAATCATAATTATTAGTGAAATACCGTTACCGATTCCTTTATCGGTAATACGTTCGCCTAACCAAAGAACGAACATCGATCCGGCTGTTAACATCACAATCGACGGGATGTTAAACATCCAGCCACTTTGTGCAAAAGCCGTTTCGGGCAACTGATAATGTAAATTGGCCAAATATGCTGAAGCTTGCGGAACCAGGATCAGTACAGTTAAGTACCGGGTAATCTGGTTAATTTTCCGCCTACCCGACTCACCCTCTTTCTGCAACCTCTGGAAATAGGGCACTGCGATACCAAGTAACTGGACCACAATTGAGGCAGATATATACGGCATAATTCCTAAAGCAAAGACAGAAGCTTGAGAGAAAGCTCCTCCTGAGAACATATTGATCAACCCCATCAAACCATCTGAAGTTTGTGACTTCAGATTTTCCAACTGGGCAGGATCGATTCCAGGCAATGAAACAAACGACCCCAACCTGTAAATTAACAGGAGGAGAAGTGTTGTACCAATTCGGAACCTCAGGTCTTCAATCTTGTAAATATTCTTTAGGGTCTCAATAAATCGTTTCATTACTTATTACAGTATTTCGGTTGTTCCTTGTAATTTCTCAATTGCCTCTTTAGCACTTTTCGAAAAAGCATTGGCTTTCACATCAAGTTTTGTGCTTAATGCTCCGTTTCCAAGGATTTTAATCCTGTCGTTTCTCGATGCCATGCCTGCCGAAACCAAGGTTTGTTTGTCAATCAAAGTGAGGTTTTCTTTTTCAGCCAATTGCTGCAGAACATCAAGGTTGATTCCTTTATACTCCACACGGTTGACATTTTTAAAACCTGATTTTGGAACAACACGCTGCAAAGGCATCTGGCCTCCTTCGAAGCCCACTTTTTTTGAATAACCTGATCTTGATTTTTGACCTTTGTGACCACGTTTGGCTGTACCGCCACCGCCTGATCCCTGGCCTCTTCCTCTGCGATCCTGAGAATGTGTAGATCCTGTTGCAGGTTGTAAGTTACTTAAATTCATATTTTCAGCTGTTTGAAATATTATTTAACTTCTTCAACACTAATTAAATGCCTCATTTTATCGACCATGCCCATAATCTGAGGAGTTGCTTCGTGAACAATCGGCCGGTTCAGCTTTTTCAAACCGAGCGACTCCAACACCTTTTTCTGGTGACTTGTTGAACCGATGCTGCTTTTTACCTGTGTAATTTTTATTTTAGCCATAACTGTGTTATCCTTTAAAAACTTTTTCTAATGAAACACCTCTGTGCTGCGCCACAGTGTAAGCATCTCGCAATTCGAGCAATGCTGCCATGGTGGCTTTTACCAGGTTGTGCGGGTTCGACGAACCTTTTGATTTTGCAAGAATATCGTGTACTCCAACACTTTCAAGTACAGCGCGCATAGCACCACCTGCTTTAACTCCGGTTCCCGAAGTAGCAGGTTTAAGCAATACGTTTGCTCCACCAAATTTGGCGGTTTGTTCGTGTGGAATTGTTCCGTGAATCACAGGAATTTTCACGAGATTCTTTTTAGCTGCGTCAACGCCTTTCGAAATGGCAGTTGTTACTTCGCTTGCTTTACCAAGACCCCAACCTACAATTCCGTCTTCGTTACCTACAACCACAATTGCAGAGAAACTAAATGTACGTCCTCCTTTTGTAACTTTGGTAACACGGTTAATGGCAACCAACCTGTCTTTTAATTCGAGGTCACTGGTTTTCACTTTATTGCTAATTTTTGCCATAATTTTATTAGAATTTAAGGCCACCTTCGCGGGCAGCATCAGCTAATTGTTTTACTCTTCCATGATACAGGTATCCGTTTCTGTCGAAAACAACGGTAGTGATTCCTGCTGCAACTGCTTTCTCTGCCACAAGCTTTCCAACCAATGCAGCTTTTTCGGTTTTTGTACCGGTAGTTCCTGCAAGTTCTTTGGCTTTCGAAGATGTTGATAAAAGGGTAACACCCTGAACATCGTCGATTAATTGTGTGTAGATTTCTTTGTTGCTTCTGAACACACTCATGCGTGGACGTTCGGCTGTACCAGAAACTATTTTACGTACGCGGCTTTTAATTCTTACGCGTTTCTCTAATTTTGTTAATGCCATAATTTCTAATTGATTAAGAATTATTTGGACGAGGTTTTACCAGCTTTACGCCTTAACACTTCACCAACAAACTTAATACCTTTTCCTTTGTAAGGTTCGGGCATACGGAACGACCTGATTTTCGCCGCAACCTGACCAATGAGCTGTTTGTCGTTGCTCTTCAATGTTACGATCGGGTTACTGCGTTTATCAGATTTAGCTTCAACATTTACTTCAGGAGGAAGCTGAATATAAACATGGTGGGAGAAACCCAACACAAGGTCGAGTACGTTGTTTGCAGAAACTTCAGCCCTGTATCCAACTCCCACAAGTTCTAACTTCACTTCGTATCCTTTTGATACACCTTCAACCATGTTATTAACCAGCGAGCGGTAGAGACCATGCATTGCTTTGTGGCGTTTTTCATCGCCTGCCCTTTTCAGTTCAACGTTTCCGTTTTCAACGGCAACGCTTATCGAAGGGTCAACTTTCTGAGTCAGTTCGCCAAGCGGGCCTTTTACAGTAACAACGTTTTCGTCGCTAACCATAATTTGCACTCCGGCCGGAACTGCTACGGGTAATTTACCTATTCTTGACATGTGTTCTTTCCTCCTGTTATTAATACACGTAACACAAAACTTCTCCACCAACATTCAGCTCGTGAGCTTCTTTGTCGGTTATCACACCTTTCGATGTTGAGATGATTGCAATTCCCAAACCATTTAATACACGCGGTATATTTTCGCTATCGCAATACTGGCGTAAACCTGGTTTACTGATGCGTTCTAACGCTTTTATTGCAGATATTTTTGTTTCCGGATTGTATTTCAATGCAATTTTAATGTTTCCCTGGTAACCTACTTCTTCTTCGAATTTGTAGTTGAGAATGTACCCTTTTTCTTTCAGAATACGGGTCATTTCTTTCTTAATACCCGAAGCGGGAATATCTACCACGCGGTGTTTCGCCATAATTGCATTTCTCAATCTTGTCAGATAATCTGCTATTGGATCTGTTACTTTACTCATTATTTCAAGTTCTTTTATACGATTACCAACTTGCCTTTTTAACTCCGGGGATCAGGCCTTCAGAAGCCATCTCCCTAAAATCGATACGACTGATTCCGAATTGGCGCATATATCCTTTAGGTCTTCCGGTAAGTTTGCAACGGTTGTGCAAACGTACTTTCGACGAATTTTTAGGCAGTTTTTGCAAACCTGTCCAATCGCCTTCTTCCTTCAGCCTGGCCCGTTTTTCGGCATATTTCTCAACTAATTTTGCGCGCTTAACTTCGCGGGCTTTCATTGATTCTTTAGCCATTATTAGTTCTTTTTAACGTTTTTAAATGGTAAACCTAACTCTTTCAACAGTGCATAACCTTCTTCATCGGTTTTTGCTGTTGTAACGAAGGTAATATTCATCCCGTTGATCTTGCTTACTTTATCAAGCACGATTTCGGGAAAAACAATTTGCTCAGGAATACCGAGGGTATAATTACCACGGCCATCCATTTTGCTTTCAATTCCCTGGAAATCGCGAATACGCGGCAAAGCTACGGCGATTAAGCGGTCGAGAAATTCGTACATTTGGTCGCGACGCAATGTAACACGCACGCCAATTGGCATTTTCCTGCGAAGTTTAAAATTGGAGATGTCTTTTTTTGACAGGGTCTGGATTGCTTTCTGACCGGCAATCATTGTCATTTCGGTTGTGGCAATGTCGATAAGTTTTTTATCGGCAATTGCAGCGCCAACGCCCTGATTTAAAACAATCTTCTCAAGTTTTGGAACTTGCATAACAGAAGAGTAGGAAAACTCTTTTTTCAAAACAGGAATTACTTCTTCCTGATATTTCTTTTTCAGAGTGGGTGTATGAGCCATTACTTAATCTCCTCTCCTGATTTTTTGGAATAACGAACTAATTTACCTTCTTCATTCAATCTTCTGCCCACACGTGTTGGTTTGCCAGCTTTGGCATCGAACAACATGAGGTTAGAGATGTGTACAGGTGCTTCTTTTTCGACGATACCACCCTGCGGAGCTTTTGCATTGGGTTTGGTACTTTTTTTCATCATATTCACACCTTCTACGAGTGCTCTTTCTGTACTGGTGACAACTTCGAGGACACGGCCTTTTTTGCCTTTGTTGTTTCCTGCGATTACCACCACAGTGTCACCTTTTTTTATGTGTAACTTCTTCTGCATTTTGAGCTTTTTTTATTACAGTACTTCTGGTGCGAGCGAAATAATTTTCATATTTTTTTCGCGCAATTCACGGGCTACCGGTCCGAAAATACGTGTTCCACGCATTTCGTTGGCAGCATTCAGGAGCACAACGGCATTATCGTCGAACCTGATATAAGATCCGTCGGGACGACGGTTTTCTTTTGCGGTACGAACGACAATGGCACGCGAAACGGCGCCTTTTTTAACATCGGCTCCCGGTATAGCACTTTTAACAGCAACAATAATGGTATCACCAAGGGTTGCGTAACGTTTACGTGTTCCGCCTAATACCCTGATGCAAAGCACCTCTTTTGCGCCGCTGTTATCGGCTACCGAACATCTTGATTCTTGTTGTATCATGATTACTTAGCTCTTTCAATAATTTCAACTAATCTCCAACATTTGGTTTTGCTGAGCGGGCGTGTTTCCATAATCCGCACAGTATCGCCAACGTTACAGGTATTGCTCTCATCGTGGGCGTGAAATTTTGTGGTTTTATTCACAAATTTTCCATAAATCGGGTGTTTAACCTTACGTTTAACGGCAACAATTATGGATTTTTCCATTTTATCGCTTACCACCACACCGACTTTCTCTTTCCTGAGATTTCTCACTTGATTCTCTTCCATCGTGAATTAATTCTGATTTGCATTTAATTCTCTTTCGCGAAGAACAGTTTTTATCATGGCAATATTCTTTTTGCTCACCTGAATTTTCATCGGGTTGTCGAGCGGACTTACTGCATGGTTTAATTTAAGCCGAACAAGATTTTCTTTTTCAAGCTGTAACTTTTCGACGATTTCGTTTTTCGTCAGTTCTTTGATTTCAGAAATTTTCATTATTCACCTTTTTGTTCTTCAACATAATCACGTCTTACAATAAACTTTGTTTTAATCGGTAATTTCTGAGCGGCTAAACGCAAAGCTTCTTTGGCCGTTTCAAACGGAACGCCTTCGGCTTCGATGAGTATACGCCCGGGTGTAACCGGAGCAACAAATGCTTCTGGAGCACCTTTACCTTTACCCATACGAACTTCGGCGGGTTTTTTGGTAATAGGTTTATCTGGAAAAATCCTTATCCAAATTTGTCCTTGACGCTGCATAAAACGAGTAACTGCAACCCTGGCCGCTTCAATCTGACGACCAGTAATCCACTCTTCTTCCAACGCCTTAATTCCAAATGAACCGAATGCCAACTGGTTTCCGCGTTGTGCGTTACCTTTCATCCGGCCCTTTTGTACTCTTCTGAATTTTACTTTTTTTGGCTGTAACATCCTGTTTCTTTATGAGTGTTATACCATTATTTACGTTTCCTGCCACGGTTTGGCCTGTCGTTACCAACGCTTGGTTTGTCGACCCTTCCGGGTTTCTGTCCAAAGTTGGGCGAAAGATCGCGGACTCCATATACCATACCTTTACAAATCCAGACTTTCACACCGATAAGTCCTGTTTTTGTCGATGCTTCAGCCAATGCGTAGTCGATATCGGCACGCAAAGTATGCAGCGGGGTACGGCCATCTTTATACATTTCCGAACGAGCCATTTCTGCTCCGTTGAGCCTGCCTGAAACCAATACTTTGATTCCTTCGGCTCCCATTCTCATGGTTGAAGCGATGGCCATTTTGGTAGCCCTGCGGTAAGCAATTTTACCCTCGATCTGACGTGCAATGTTAATTGCTACGATCTGAGCATCGAGTTCCGGGCGTTTGATCTCGAAAATGTTGATTTGTACTTCTTTACTGGTAATTTTTTTGAGTTCTTCTTTCAGTTTGTCAACTTCCTGACCTCCTTTACCAATAATAATTCCGGGGCGCGAAGTGTGTACCGTGATTGTAATAAGTTTCAAGGTACGTTCGATTACGATTTTTGAAATACTGGCTTTTGCCAAACGTGCATTCAGGTATTCCCTGATTTTTGCGTCTTCAACCAGTTTATCACCGTAATCGTCACCACCGAACCAGTTTGAATCCCATCCTTTAATGAAACCCAAGCGATTTGAAATCGGATTTACTTTTTGTCCCATGAATTACGAATTAATTTTTTCTTCAACACTTTCTTTCCTGTCAACGAATATAGTTACGTGGTTCGAGCGTTTTCTGATACGGTGTGCGCGACCCTGTGGAGCCGGACGTAACCTTTTCAGAATTCTGCCTGAATCTACCATTATCGTTTTTACAACAAGTTCATTTTCTTCCAAACGAACTCCTTCGTTTTTAGCCTGCCAATTGGCAACGGCCGAAAGAAGAAGTTTTTCAACCCTGCCTGAGGCTTCTTTCGATGAGTATTTTAACACATCGAGCGCTTTGTTAACCTCCATTCCGCGAACCAAATCGGCTACAAGCCTCATTTTCCGTGGAGATGTTGGACAGTTTTTTAAAACAGCAAAATATTGTTGCTTTTTCTCTTCTTTTCTTTTGTCAGCTGCTAGTCTTTTCCTGGCACCCATTGTCTTTTTCTTTTAATCAATTAATGCAATTATGCCTATTTCTTTTTATTACCAGCATGACCCCTGAATGTACGCGTTGGCGCAAATTCGCCTAGTTTGTGTCCTACCATATTTTCGGTAACATAAACCGGAATGAATTTATTTCCGTTGTGTACAGCAATTGTATGACCAACAAAATCCGGAGAAATTACTGATGCTCTGGCCCAGGTTTTCACAACCGATTTCTTGTTGGTATCATTTAAAGTCAAAACTTTTCTTTCCAGTTTGAAATCGATAAAAGGACCTTTTTTTAATGAACGACTCATAATTTATTCCTCTTTTTATTTTTTCCTACGTTCTACAATATACTTGTTGGAAGCCTTTTTCGGTGTACGTGTTTTATAACCTTTGGCCAATAATCCTTTGCGTGATCTCGGATGACCTCCTGAGGCCCTTCCTTCACCACCACCCATCGGGTGATCAACCGGGTTCATAACAACACCACGTACGCGTGGCCTTCTTCCTAACCACCTTGAGCGACCGGCTTTACCCGATTTTTCGAGGTTGTGTTCTGTATTTCCAACTGTACCTACTGTAGCCCTGCAGGACGTAAGTACCATACGAGATTCGCCTGAAGGCAATTTCAAAATTGCGAATTTGCCGTCACGAGAGGTCAGCTGTGCATAAGCACCTGCACTACGAGCCATTACACCACCTTGACCGGGGTGCAATTCAATGTTGTGAACCAATGTACCGAGAGGTATTTCGGCAAGAGGGAGCGTGTTTCCAACTTCAGGATCGATACCCGAACCGCTATTGATTGTTTGACCAACTTGCAACCCGTTAGGTGCAACAATGTAGCGTTTTTCGCCGTCTTCGTATTGCAACAGTGCAATACGGGCGGTACGATTCGGGTCGTACTGAATAGAATCGACAACAGCAGCAACTCCGTCTTTATCGCGTTTAAAATCGATAATACGGTATTTGCGTTTGTGTCCCCCACCTATATACCTCATTGTCATGCGACCCTGGTTGTTTCGTCCGCCAGTTTTACGCACGGGCTCCAACAATGATTTTTCAGGCGTAGTTGCAGTAATGGTATCAAAAGCACCGATAATTTTGTGCCTCTGACCCGGAGTTACTGGTTTTAATTTTCTTACTGCCATTTTATATTAAATATTACTATAAAAGTCAATACTTTGTCCGTCGGCAAGGGTAACAATCGCTTTTTTATACGAGTTTGTTTTTCCGGTAATTACACCGCCCTTGGTATATCTCGACTTCACTTTTCCACCATGAACCAGGGTATTAACAGACTCAACATTCACGCTGTAAAGGCTTTCAACTGCTGCCTTAATTTGCGGTTTTGTTGCTCTGCGATCAACCATAAAACCGTAACGCTGATAGCGTTCGGTTTGCTGGGTCATTTTTTCGGTAACCAATGGTTTAATGATAATATCCATCTTATAATCGCCTTAAAGTTTAAACGCTTCTTCAATTTTCTGAACCGAACCTTCCAGAATAACAACAGTTTTTGCGTTGAGAATCTGATAAGTATTTAATTCTGAAGCAATTACAACCGAGACATCCTTCAAATTTCTGGAGGACAAATATATGCTATTATTTTCGGCTGGTAAAACGAAAAGTGACTTTTTATCAGCAATTTTCAGATTACTTTGAATTGCCACCATTTCCTTTGTTTTCGGTGCTTCCATATTAAAATCCTCAAGAACAACAATGCTGTTTTCAGCTGCCTTATATGAAAGTGCTGACATACGTGCAAGTTGTTTTACTTTTTTGTTTAGTTTGAACTCATAAGTATGAGGACGCGGACCGAAGATACGACCTCCACCACGAATGGTTGGCGATTTAATGCTGCCGGCGCGTGCTCCACCTGTACCTTTTTGTTTTTTAATCTTACGGGTACTTCCTGATACTTCGGCGCGTTCTTTCGATTTATGCGTGCCCTGACGTTGGTTAGCCAGGTATTGTTTTACATCGAGGTAAATAGCGTGATCGCTTGGCTCGATACCGAAAATTTGTTCGTCTAACGTAACTTTTCTTCCGGTTTCTTTTCCTTCTTTATTTAATACGCTTAATTCCATTGTTTTCTCAGCATTAAATATGAACCTTTGGCGCCAGGTACTGATCCCTTAACCACAATTAAATTTTGTTCCGGAATAATTTTTACGATTAGCAGGTTTTCAATAGTAACGGTTTTTCCGCCATCTCTTCCTGCCATTCTCATTCCCTTAAATACGCGTGATGGCCACGATGATGCACCCACCGAACCCGGTGCGCGCAGCCTGTTGTGCTGCCCGTGAGTTGCATCGTTAACACCACTGAATTTATGGCGTTTCACTACTCCCTGGAAACCCTTTCCTTTTGAAACTCCGTCAACGTCAACAAAATCATTTTCCTGAAAAATGTTAACATCGATTTCCTGTCCCAATACGAACTCTTCCTGGTAGGTGTTTTTAAACTCAACGACTTTGCGTTTTGGATTGGTTCCTGCTTTTTTGAAGTGACCAATCTCTGCTTTTGTTGCATGCTTATCCTTTTTATCGTCGTAAGCAAGCTGCAGCGCATCATAGCCGTCGGTTTCCACGGTCTTAACCTGTGTGATTACACAGGGACCGGCTTCAATAACAGTGCATGGGATGTTTTTCCCCTCAACACTGAATACGGATGTCATTCCGATTTTTTTTCCAATAATACCAGCCATTTTGACTACTTTAAATTATCACACTTTAATTTCTACTTCAACACCACTGGGTAATTCCAGCTTCATTAAGGCGTCGATTGTTTTTGCGGTTGAGCTGTAAATGTCGATCAATCGTTTGTATGACGACAACTGAAACTGCTCCCTCGATTTTTTATTTACGAAGGTTGAACGCAAAACAGTAAATACCCTGCGATGTGTTGGAAGCGGAATAGGTCCGCTAACAATAGCCCCAGTGGTTTTCACCGTTTTAACGATCTTTTCAGCCGATTTGTCAACCAAATTATGGTCGTACGATTTAAGCTTAATCCTGATCTTTTGACTCATGATGAGAAATTGTTATAAATTATTTATAATAAATCAGTTCTTCCTTTAAAACCTTCCAATACCTTTTCGGCCAATAATTTTGGCACTTCCTGGTAATGGCTGAATTCCATCGAAGAAGTTGCCCTTCCCGATGATAGTGTTCGCAATACTGTTACATATCCAAATTGCTCTGAGAGCGGAACTTTTGCACCGATAACTTTCGCACCGCCTTTGGTTTCCATACCGCTAACCTCACCGCGACGGCGGTTAAGGTCACCAATAATTTCGCCCATATATTCTTCAGGCGTTACAATTTCGAGTTTCATGATTGGCTCAAGTAATTTTGGCGATGCTTTAGAAGCAGCGCTTCTGAATGCCTGGCGTGCACAAATTTCGAATGATAACTGGTCGGAGTCAACCGCATGGAACGAACCGTCTAACAGTGTAACTTTTAAACTGTCAACAGGGAATCCTGCAAGCGGACCATTAAGCAACGCGCTTTCAAAACCTTTTTGTACCGGTGGTATAAATTCTTTTGGAATTCTCCCTCCCTTAACAGCATCAATAAATTGCAATCCTGTAACACCTTCGTCGGCCGGTTCAATTTTAACAATGATGTCGGCAAATTTACCGCGACCGCCAGATTGTTTTTTAAATACTTCGCGAAGTTCAACTACTTTGCTGATTGCTTCTTTGTAAGCCACCTGAGGAGCTCCCTGGTTACACTCAACTTTAAACTCGCGACGTAAACGGTCAACAAGAATTTCGAGGTGAAGTTCACCCATTCCGCGGATAACTGTCTGACCTGAATCAGGATCGGTATTTACCTGGAATGTAGGGTCTTCTTCAGCTAATTTTGATAGTCCCTGTGCTAGTTTGTCGATATCTTTTTGAGATTTCGGTTCGATGGCAATACCAATTACCGGTTGCGGGAAATCCATACTTTCGAGCACAATCGGGTGCGAAATATCGCAAAGTGTATCGCCTGTGCGGATGTCTTTAAAACCAACAGCTGCACAAATATCACCTGCTTCAATTTCTTCCTTCGGATTTTGTTTATTCGAATGCATCTGGTACAGACGCGAGATTCTTTCTTTTTTCCCGGTACGGGTATTCAGTACGGTGCAACCACCTTCGAGTTTGCCAGAGTAAACCCTGATATAAGCCAAACGACCTACAAACGGGTCGGTAGCAATTTTAAATGCCAGCGCAGCCAGTGGCTGAGTTGAATCAGCACTTCGTTTTTCCTCTTTTTCAGTCCATGGATTTACACCAACAACTTCGCCTTTATCAAGCGGGTTGGGCAGGAATGCACAAACTGAATCGAGCAAACGCTGAACTCCTTTATTTTTGAAAGCCGAACCACACATCATAGGGATGATAACACGTGCAATGGTTGCTTTGCGGATAACGGCAAGCATTTCATCTTTGGTGATTAAATCCGGGTCTTCGAAATAACGTTCGAGAAGTTCATCATCAACTTCAGCAACAGATTCCATCAGTTTTCCTCTCCATTCTTCAGCCAGTTCAACCAAATCAGCAGGAATATCTTCCAAATGGTAGTTGGTTCCTTTTTCGCCGTCTTCGTACCAGCGTACAGCTTTCATCTCGATTAAGTCGATAACGCCTTCGAATTTTTCCTCAGCGCCAATCGGAATCTGAATCGGAACCGGATTCGCACCCAGTTTTTCTTTGATTTCGCCGTAAACTTTAAAAAAGTCAGCACCTGAACGGTCCATTTTATTTACAAAAGCAATACGCGGAACACCGTATTTCTCGGCCTGACGCCAAACGGTTTCCGACTGAGCCTCTACCCCGCCAACAGCGCAGAATAACGCAACACTACCGTCCAAAATACGGAGTGAACGTTCCACTTCAACTGTAAAGTCAACGTGGCCGGGTGTATCAATAATGTTGATTTTGTGGTCAACATCTTTATATTTCCAGAAGGTGGTGGTTGCAGCCGAGGTAATGGTAATTCCACGTTCCTGTTCCTGCTCCATCCAGTCCATAGTCGCAGCACCGTCATGAACTTCGCCAATACGGTGCGTTAAACCTGTGTAATACAATATACGCTCTGAAACAGTGGTCTTTCCTGCATCGATGTGCGCCATGATACCAATGTTTCTGGTATAATTCAAATCTTGTTTAGCCATTTCAATAATATTTTCTAATCCAATTTTAAACCAATAAACCTGCTAAACTAAAATCTGAAATGAGCGAACGCACGGTTTGCATCAGCCATCCTGTGTGTATCTTCTTTCTTTTTGTAAGCGCCTCCTTCTTCGTTATAGGCAGCTACAATTTCGGCTGATAATTTATCGGCCATTGATTTGCCTGAACGTTTGCGTGCGTACAAAATCATGTTTTTAATACTGATTGATTCTTTTCTTTCGGGCCTGATTTCCATAGGCACCTGGAATGTAGCACCACCAACCCTGCGGCTTTTTACTTCCACATTCGGGGTAATGTTTTCGAGTGCTTTTTTCCAAACATCAAGAGGTTGTACTTCGGTATCTTTCACCTTTTTACTCACCATCTCCAATGAATCGTAAAAAACAGTGTAAGCTGTTGATTTTTTACCATCCACCATTAAATCGTTGACAAACCGGGTTACCAATGTATCGTTGAACTTTGGGTCCGGTAACAGATGTCTTTTCTTTGGTTTCGACTTTCTCATTTTAAACTTTTTTAGTGTTATCCAAATTGGTTGCCCTTCGGCGGTCTTCAGCCTGAACTCTGGAAGACATTAGAGAGTCAGATTTACTCAACCAAACCACTGAAAATAACAGGTTTTACTTAATTAATTATTTCTTCTTAGCGGGTGCTGCTGCTGCCTGACCCGGTTTTGGTCGTTTAGCTCCGTATTTCGAGCGACGCTGCAAGCGGCCACTAACGCCGGCTGTGTCGAGTGCACCACGAATAAGGTGATAACGTACCCCCGGAAGGTCTTTTACCCTGCCCCCGCGAACCAGCACGATTGAGTGCTCCTGCAGGTTGTGGCCTTCTCCCGGAATGTAGGCATTCACCTCTTTTCCGTTGGTTAACCTTACCCTGGCAACTTTACGCATTGCCGAGTTTGGTTTCTTTGGAGTTGTAGTGTAAACGCGAACACATACTCCGCGACGTTGCGGGCATGAATCTAAAGCCGGAGATTTACTCTTTTCGGCTTTACTTTGTCTTCCTTTCCTAACTAATTGTTGAATAGTTGGCATAAATACCTCTTTTTTATATAGTTAATAATCGTTTCAAAATCGGACTGCAAAAGTATGCAAAAATCCTTACAAACAACTCATTCTTAGAGGGAAAAGCATAGCATCCCCCTAAAAACGGTGCGCAAAAGTACAAATTCTAATGAAAATACAATAGGTATCTTACTTTTTTTTCAAAAAATTAAGATTGAAATGAGTTGATTTCGATTGATTTAAAATGAATTTAAACAAAATCAGAACCGTTCCCTGAAAATTGATACGACAGGATCAATCAGTCTTTCAATTAACCGGCGGTCTTTGGTTATTATTTCGGCAACTCCCTGCATTTCCTGATTAAAAGGAAGTTCATTTTTATAATTGGTAACAAGCTTTTGTGTTAACTCAATTTCGGCAGTATAATATCCGCCTTTTTCTGTGGCAACCGGCACCATCGAAATGTTGATGATTTTACCTTCCAACAGGCCAAATTCCATGTACGGGTAATTATCGAGTTTAATATTAACCCGCTGCCCCACTTCTACTTTACCTGCCCCTGCCAGCGGAACCATCGCTTTGCCGATTATTTTCTGCACGCTGAAGGGAACGACTGTGAAAACCACGTTCCCATTGCCCACAAACTGGTTAACACTCCAGAAATTATTGAAAGTAACCATTCCTTCAACCGGAGTTTTCAACACAAAAGATTGCTCCCAGGCTTTTAACTGACTCACAAGATTATCGTATCGTTCCTTCAAAACCGCTAACAGTCTATTCTCGGTTTCGCCATTCATAACTTTTTGTTCCTGAATTTGCTGAACCAACTGATTAACCGTAATTTGCGTACTTGCCAAGTTGGTCATCGCATTTTCGTAGTTGTATTTTTGTTTAAGCATGGCAGCTTCCGATTTTTCAAAATCAACATCCGACATCACTTTTCGTACATGAAGCGTCGAGTCGCGTTTAAACTGATTGGTTGCTAGAATGTAATCTTTATTTAAAACAGCTATTTGCTGTCGCAGTTTTTCAATGTAATTTCTGTAATCAACTACCTGTTTTTCGAGCGAAAGAATGCGTTGGCTGATGGTATTGAACCGTACAAATGTCTGGTAATCGCACAACTGGCTAACCCACGAAGTATAATAGGGATGATTTTGTCCGAGGCTGTATTCTTTGTCAAATACCAGATTATTAAACAATTGTGGCTCATCAAAATAACCTTTTATTGAATCTAATTCTTCAGCCAATTGGTAAACATCTTCAAAATTCGCCGGGTTTTCAATAATCCCAAGCAATTGGTTTGCCGAAACCTTTTGTTTGTCGGCAATAAGAATATTCACCAGTTTTCCATCAGAGCGGGCAACCACCTGCACCGGTGGATTTTCGGAAAGAATAGTAACCCGGGCATCAATCAGGTCGGGGTATTTATAGAAAAAACTTCCGGAAAGCAAAACAAGTACTACCAATAATATAATAGTAATCCCCCAACGGACAATCCAGGCCGGTGGAGTTCCCATGATTTCCTGAACCTCATCGGAACGTAATTCTATCAGGCTCCCTTTCCCTTCGGGCTTTTCCCCCAAGGGGGAAACTTTGGAATTCTCGATATCTTTTTTTTTAAAATTCATTTTACTCTTTCAAGTTCTTTCCCTTACTCCTCTCGGGGAAGGCCGGGATGGGGTCTATCTCTAATTCCCCAATTCCAACTGGTTTTTCACCAATTGATAATAGGCTCCTTTTTTTCGAGTCAATTCTTCATGAGTACCAACTTCAACTACTTCGCCTTTGTCCAACACCACAATCTGGTGGGCATTTTTTACAGTACTCAGCCGGTGGGCAACCGTTACCACAGTTTTCCCTTCAAAAAACTCGTTCAGATTTTCAAGAATCACTTTTTCGTTGTTGGCGTCGAGTGAGTTGGTAGCCTCATCGAAAAACAAAAACTCCGGATTCTTGTAAATTGCGCGGGCAATCAGTATTCTTTGCTTCTGTCCCTGGCTGAGTCCTGCTCCCTCCTGACCAATTTTTGTATTATACCGCAACGGTAAACTTTCAATGTATTCTTCGATATTGGCAGTTTTTACAGCTTTTGCCAGTTTGGCTCGGTCGGGCAAATCGGTGCCGATGGCAATGTTATTGGCAATAGTATCGGAAAAAATAAATCCGTCCTGCATTACAGTTCCACAGTTTTGCCGCCACATCTCCATGTTCAGCTGGTTTAAATTGATGCCGTCGATTTCAATTTTTCCCTCGGCTGGCGGATAAAAACCAAGCAACAGTTTTATCAGCGTGGTTTTACCACTTCCGCTTGCACCGACAATGGCGGTGATTTTCTTTTCAGGAATTACAAGGCTTATATTTTTAAGCACACGCGGCGATTTTGGCCCTTCGTACTGAAAAGTAAGATTGGTGACTGCAATATCTCTACGCACCGGAAGTTCGTCGAGTGTTGCCATACCAGCCTGTTCTTCTTCCTCCCGGTTATGAATTTCGCCCAATCTTTCGAGGCTGATTTTGGCATCCTGCCCGGCTTGAATAAAACCAATAAATTCGTTAATTGGACTGTTTAACTGACCTATTATATATTGTACTGCCATCATCATACCCAAAGTCATGTCGCCTTCGACAACTGATTTGGCTGCAATAAATGAAATAAGGATATTTTTCGCCTGGTTAATAAGCGTTGAACCTGCCATTTGGTTTTGCTGCAACATCAGTCCTTTTACACTTACCTTAAAAAGTTTGGCCTGAATGCGCTCCCACTCCCACCGTTTTTGTTTTTCGCAGTTGTTGAGTTTGATTTCCTGCATCCCGGTAATTAACTGATAGACATTACTCTGGTTGGCTGCCGAAACCGTGAATCGTTTATAATCGAGTTCTTTTCGTTTTTTCAGAAAAAGCAAAATCCACCCGATGTACAAAGCGCTTCCAGCATAAAAAATAAGCAAAATGGTCCAGTCGTAGTAGGCCATCACAAAACTGTAAATAATAAATATGAAAATGCCGAACGACATGCTGATAAGATTTCCGGTAAGGAACGACTGAATGCGTTGGTTATCGTCGATGCGTTGTCGCAGGTCGCCAATCATTTTTGTATCGAAAAACCGGATGGGGAGCTTCATCAGTTTTATCAGAAAATCAGAAATCAGCGAAATACTCACACGCGTACTTGTATGCAGCATAATCCAGCTGCGGATAAAACCCACTGCTGTCTGACTGACTGCCAAAACAAGCTGGGCAACCAGCACAAGTACAATAAAATTCAGGTTGTTTGTGGCAATCCCCACATCGACAATGGCCTGGGTAAGAAATGGGAAAATAAGGCTGAGTAAACTTCCTGTGAGAAAACCAAGTATAAGTTGTGTAATCAGCTTTCGGTAGGGTTTCAGGTACGATAAAAGGTAGCGGAAACCTGTTTTGTTTACTTCCTCACCTTCCTCTTTGTAAAAATCGGCGGTTGGTTCGAGCAGCAACGCAATTCCGGCAGGTGTTCCTTCCTGCGCTGTTGAAGCCCAGCATTTCAGAAACTCCTGCTGGTTGTATTCCACAAGTCCGTGTGCGGGATCAGAAATACAATAGACAGCACTGGCCTTACCTTTATTTTTTATTTTATATAGTACAACAAAGTGGTTCTGGTTCCAGTGGATGATTGCCGGGAGCGAAATCTCGTGTAAATTTTCAGAGGTGATGCGGACTCCCTGTGTACGAAAACCGATTTTTTCGGCAGCATCGCTGATGGTAAGCAGCGAAACGCCTTCGCGGGTTTTCCAGGTGAGGTTGCGCAAAGTTTCAAGGTTGTAATGCCGCCCGAAATGTTTTGCCACAATCCGCAGACAGGTTGGTCCGCAGTCCATTGCATCGGGTTGCATATAATGTGGAAACTTTGGCATAATTATCTTTTATTAACGAAATTCAGCTTAAAAGATTATTTTTCTTATATTTTTATTGTTGTTCCAAAAACGTAAAAATTCAACCTAGTTATTATTAATAATTCTGTAAAACAGGTTGATTTGCTTTCTGATAACGATACGTTTTACTCCCTCGAATTCTGTTTCCTGAAAATCAACATTTCCTTGTCTAAGAATAAATTCAATGTGGTTCACTTCATCGATGAATTGTTGAGCTGCTTTTTCCAACCATTTTTCAAGTAAATAATCAATATTTTCATTATAATCAATTACCGCAGCCGGATTCCACCTGATTCTTCTCATTTGAATTTCAGATTGGGATACTTTGCACTTGCTTCGTTTAGAACATCCAAATGCTCAACCAATTTATTTTCTTCACTTTTCTCCAATGCTTCATCAATTGCCTTCTTCTCAAAATCATTCAATTTATAATTAGCATTAGTATCCAACAAAGCGATAAATTGATGATACAGATTTTCAAGGTCGGTTTCTGGAAGACGATCTATTTTTCTGAACAATTCCAATTTTATCTCCGCAGTGTTCATTTTTCAAAAATTTAATATTATCCAAAGTTTAGTTAAAACATTCAAAAACAAGATTGCAGCTAACTACTTCAGGTTACATATAATGTGGAAACTTTGGCATAGCTCTGTTTTATTGGCGAAAGATAATAATTTGACTGATTAACCTTTAAATTCAGTCTAATTGGTTTTAAACAACTGATTTGTCAGTCAATTATCAAATCCTGCAAATATGTTAATAACCAGAGCTATTTTGATTTTTCTCCACTCTAATCGCCGGAATTAATTCCTCCGGCGACTTATCGCCTGCATAACAAACCTTTTCAAGATACAGCCACAGAGGGTGGCGCAGTTAGTTTTGCCACAATTTCAGAGGGGCTGGTAAAAATGGCTTCTATTTCACTGATACTGAGTTTTCCCCTGCCCGCTTCCACCATTACGCCCACCATCCGGCAAACCTGTTTCCACAGAAAATGGCTGCCCGAAACACGAATCAAAATCAAGTCGCCGGATTCAACAATTTCGATTTTGCTGATTTCAACAATACACATATCGTAATTACAACATATAAAAACACTTAAAACATAAAGTCAGATTTTACTCAATGCATTGAGTAAAACCACTCAATACACTGAATAATTTTTCTTCATTAAGAATTACAAATTATTATTACTTGATTTACAGCCAATCACTCCTCCCTGATAATTACCGACATTGTATCCGAAGTCCAGACGGAAAAATACCCGAGTGCTCCGTTTGAAAGGTTTGAATTTGGGTTGGCCGGTGCAGCAGAACCGGGATTATTATTTAGTAATTCTGAAAAAGTTTTGTAGTAATCGTACACTTTCTCATCAAGCGAAACTAGCTGTACAAGAATGGTGTCTTTCAGTTTATACGGATCGTTGAACAACGAAACATCAATTTTATTTCCATTTATATACCTGTCGTTAAAAAGCAAAATATCGTCGCTGCTGTTTCGTAACACGCCATTTTTATAAACTTTAATCCGGTAAAAATTTTGCTCGTCCTGCGGATCGGTTAAATGTATTTTCAGATAATAACCTGCATCAAAAAAAGAACTGCCTTCATCGTAAAACCAAGTAACCGAATCAATCGGTACAACAGGGTTCAGTGTCGATTCAGCCTCATAAATTTCACTACCGGTTTCCACTGTCAGTTTATAGGTGGTATATGTTTCGGGCCTGATTTCGAACGACCTGTAAACTCCTGGAGCCGTTTCATAAAATCTGAATTTTTTCCCATGTTCGTCGTTCACAAAAACCATTGCATCAGAAACTTTAGCACCGGGTACGGTATCAAAATAGCTTGATGTCATCGAAATCTTAACCTCTGCCAAACCATTATCACCATCAATTTTTCCTTCGATAACAATTTGTGGATCGGCATCATTTAAATCCACGTCAATTACCTTTTCGCAACCCGAAAATAAGAAGGTTAAAATCAGCAGATAATAAATATTCTTCATTTCAAAATTGTAGCCATTAGTTTTTTCATTCATTTAATCATTTAATCATTCTCGCATTAAAACTTAAATCGATAACTCACTGATGGAATTGCCTTAAAAATAGCAAATTGCACAGCTTCTCTCACATCAGGATTCTCTTCGTTTTCCCTGAATTGTATAAAATAGGCATTCTCGCGCCCGTAAGCATTATACACCGAGAAGTTCCAGCTCGATTCAAATTTTTCTGTTATTTTCCGTTGCCACGTCAGTGCAAGATCGAGTCGGTGATAAGGCGGCATGCGACATCCGTTTCTCTCGGTATAGTACGCTGTTACCTGTCCGCCAATTTCATATTTACCGCTCGGAAAAGTTACTGCATTCCCGGTGTAGTAAACCCATGTTGCCGAAAAGTTCCATTTCTTTGAAATATCGTACATTCCCACAAGCGATAAGTCGTGGATCCGGTCCTGGCGTGCAGGAAAGGCATTTCCGTTGTTAATTTTGTCGAACTGACGCATGGTTCGCGACCAGGTGTAACTAACCCACCCATTTACGCGGCCAAAATTTCGTTTGAAAAAGAATTCGGCTCCGTACGCCCAACCTCGTCCAAAAACAAGTTCGGCTTCCACAGTTGAGTTAAATAAAAGTTCGGCACCATTGCGGTAGTCAATCTGGTTTTTCAGGTCTTTGTAATATATTTCAACCGACGATTCAAATTCGTTGTCTTTGAAATTGCGGAAATACCCGGCCGAAATCTGGTCGGCAATCTGCGGTTTAACATTATTGCTGCTGGGTAACCACAAATCGGTGGGCGTGGTGGTGGTCGAATTCGAGAGCAGGTGCAAAAACTGGTAAATGCGGTTGTACGATGCTTTCACCGAGTTTTTCGAGTTGATTATATAGTTGATTCCGAGTCTTGGTTCAAGGCCGCCCTGTGTTTTTACAAATTGAAAATCATCGATATTCACGGTTTCACTAAGCTGACCATTTTCGCCAAACTCATAGAATTCGCCAGGCCCCACATTACTGAAAAGTGCGAGTCGTAAACCGTAGTATATTTTCAGTTTATTACTGATTTGCTGCGAGTTGGAAATATATCCAGCCCATTCAATGGCTTTTCGTTTTGTAATGATTTCGGGGTTCACTCCTGAATTTGCAGAGGCAGTGATTTCGCCCGGCAGAATATTGTGATAAATCACATTCCCGCCAAACTTCATCATATTCGCTGGATTAACATACCATGTGAAATCCTGTTTCAGGTTAATATCATCAATTTGCGACCCAATCGTAATTTCGGTATCACCCAAAATATTAACATCGTATGAATATTTGCTCAGAATAAATGAGGTATTCGAAAACAGTTTTTCACTGAAATTGTGATTCCATCGAAGCGTTCCGGTGAGGTTGCCCCAGTCGAAACCAAACTCATTGTTAAACCTGAAATTATCGCGACCAAAATAGCCCGAAAGATAAATGCGGTTGTTTTCGTTGATTTTATAATTCGATTTCAGATTCAAATCGTAAAAATAAAGGCTTGTATGATGAAGCTCTTCTTTTTTTGAAAAGACCAGAAACAGGTCGGCATAGGTTCGCCGTGCGCTGACGATAAACGAACCACGGTCTTTTTCGAATGGCCCTTCCAGCGCAACATTCGAAGAAATTAATCCAACGCTGCCAGCAACTCCAAACTCTTTCAGATTTCCCTCTTTCATTTTAACATCGAAAACCGATGATGCACGACCTCCGTATTCAGCCGGAATTGATCCTTTTAACAGGCTCGCATCGCGAATTGCTTCCGAATTAAAAATGGAGAAAAACCCAAGTAAATGCGAGGCATTGTACACTGGAGCCTCATCGAGCAAAATCAGGTTTTGGTCAATTCCTCCACCACGCACATAAAAACCCGAATTCCCCTCTCCTGCCGATTTTATTCCCGGCATCAACTGCATGGTTTTCAGAATATCCTGCTCTCCAAAAATCACAGGTATTTTTTCAATTTGCTTTGGCGCCAGTTTTACATTACCCATCTCAACCGAGGTTATATTCCGGTCGGCACGTTCGCCGGTTACCACAATATTTCCTAATTCGAATGTTTTTTCACCCAGTTCAATATCTATTTTCCTGTTTCCATTCAATTCAACCTGCATATTTTGAGGCTCGTAGCCAACATACTGAAAACGAACCCGATAATTACCTGCCGGAAGAGAGAGCGAATAAAAGCCATAACTGTTTGTGGCTGTTCCCGATGTGACAGTACCTTCAACCACGATTGATGCACCAGGCAAATCTTCGCCAGTAGCTGCATCGCTGATATGCCCGCTAATGACAAAATTCTGTTGTGCTGATAAATGATTTATCATCAGCAACAAAATTGTAATTAAGTGTATATTTTTCAGGAGCATTGCAACCTTTTAAGGCAGGCAAATGTAGAAATATTATCATGGAATACTGATACCCGTAAAAAGTAACAAAAACGTAATATTTCAGCCTCACACTGTCCTGAAACAGGTATAAAAAATCGTTTTTCAAAAAAATGTGTAATTTCTCATACTACACTTATTATGTGGTATTTAACACAACATCACACATATCAAGAACTAACAAACTACTCATAAACACATAGTTACAATTGAACTGAAAACGGCATTTTGCGTACTACTTTTTTAACAAAACCGGGTACTCTTGTGTGTTAATAAATTATTACTATTTTTGGTGGCCTTCTCCGAAAAACCAGTTCGGGCGGCAGATAAAACAAATCAAAAAAGAACAACAATATGAAAATTTTTAAAACGAATCAGATTCGTAACATTACCTTATCAGGAAATGCCGGCAGTGGGAAAACCACCCTTGCAGAAGCTATGCTTTTCGAGGGTGGTATAATCAATCGCAGGGGTGAAGTCACTGCAAAAAATACAGCCTCAGATTACACTCATATTGAACAGGACTACGGCAACTCAGTGTATTCATCGCTGATGTACACCGAAGTTAACGGTAAAAAAATCAATATTCTTGATGCCCCCGGAATGGACGATTTATGCGGAGGAGTGGCTTCTTCGCTGTATGTAACCGACATAAATTTTATAGTGGTAAATGCCTCAAACGGAATTGAAGCCGGAACCGAAGCAGCCAACCGTCATGCCGACACAGCGCACATCCCGGTAGGATTAATATTTAACCAACTCGACCACGATAACTCAAACTTTGACTCAACCCTTGAACAGTGCAAAAATTTATTCGGAAATAAAGTTACTGTTATTCAATACCCGGTTGATGCCGGCCCGGGGTTCTCTTCAATCGTTGATGTTTTGAAGATGAAATTGTACAAATACGGGAAAGATGGTGGCAAACCTGAAATAATCGATATTCCTGCTTCGGAAGCCGACAAGGCAGCCGAACTGCACAACCAGCTTGTGGAAATGGCTGCCGAAAACGAAGAGTCACTTATGGAACTCTATTTCGAACAGGGTTCACTTTCTGAGGAAGACATGCGCAAAGGCATCCGTTTGGGTATTCTCGACCGCAGTTTGTACCCTGTTTTGTGCACAGGTGCAAAGAAAAACATCGGTGTTGGCCGTTTAATCGAATTTATTGCCAACAATGCTCCGTCGCCATGCGAACGACCACGCATAAAAATTGCCAGTGGCAAAGAACCCAAAATGGATGAAAACGAAAAACCTAGTTTATTTGTTTTCAAAACAGCGGTGGAACCACACGTTGGCGAAATCACCTATTTCAAGGTAATGTCGGGAAAAATTACCGAAGGCCTCGACTTGATCAATGCCACAACAGCCAACAAAGAAAGACTATCACAGATTTTTGTGTCGGTTGGTAAAAACCGCGAAAAAGTGGAAGAACTGGTTGCCGGCGACCTCGGATGTACTGTAAAACTGAAAGAAACAAAATACAACCACACACTTACAACCAAGGAAGCAGATACAAAATTCCAGCCTGTTGTTTTCCCATTACCCCGCATTACTGTTGCAATGAAAGCAAAGAATGAGTCGGATGATGAAAAAGTAGGCGAAGTTTTAAATAAAATCAGGTTCGAAGACCCGACCTATATTATTGAGTACTCAAAAGAACTCAAACAATTAATTGTACAGGGTCAGGGAGAATACCACCTCAATATTCTGAAATGGTTTTTCGACCATGTGTATAAAATTGAAGTTGAAGTTTATCAGCCTAAAATACCATATCGCGAAACAATTACAAAACCGGCACAAGCCGATCACCGCCACAAAAAACAATCAGGTGGCGCCGGTCAATTCGGCGAAGTTCACCTGATTATTGAACCTTATGAAGAAGGCAGTCAGCCCAAAACAATGTTCAAATTTGGCGACAAAGAACAAAAAATGTCGGTTCGCGACGTTCAAGAACACATTTTACCATGGGGCGGTAAACTTATTTATTGTAATTGTATTGTTGGTGGTTCAATCGATGCCCGTTTTATGCCTGCGATTCTGAAAGGTATCATGGAAAAAATGGAAGAAGGCCCGCTAACAGGTTCGTATGCCCGCGACATCAGGGTTTATGTTTATGATGGCAAAATGCACCCGGTTGACTCAAACGAAATTTCGTTCAGGCTTGCAGGACGTAACGCATTCAGTAAAGCATTTAAAAATGCAGGTGCAAAAATTCTGGAACCAATTTATAATCTGAATGTTTGGGTTCCGTCCGATAGAATGGGTGACGCCATGAGCGACCTTCAGGGCCGCCGTGCAATGATTATGGGTATGGGCTCTGAAAAAAATCTTGAAAAAATTACGGCAAAAGTTCCGTTAAAGGAAATGTACAAATACACTACAGCTGTGAGTTCAATTACCGGTGGCCGTGGTTTATTTAACATGGAATTCAGCGAATACGAAAAAGTACCTGCCGATGTACAGGAAGAACTGCTGAAAGCCTACGCTGAAGAGGCAGACGAAGAATAGAACATTTTCTAATCCATTTCACTATAAACCAATGAACGGCCCCGGCTCGAAAGAGTCGGGGCTTTTTTTATGTTTAATTTTACTGCACTGAAACATACTGCGCAAACATTTATTTTTCGTAAATTGCCACGAACCTGAAAAATTATTAACCATGACCGTAAACTATGCCGAACCTCTTTCAGAGGGTTTCAACCGCATGAAAAAAGCACTTTTTCAACCTTTCGATTTACCGAAATGGATAACAGTCGGATTTACCGCCTTTCTTGCCGGGTTAACTGAATGCAGCAGTGGCGGCGGCCGAAGCAACGGAAAAATAAACAACAACATTCATGATTTTAACGTTGACAAGATTTTTTCATTTCCTGAAATAGCCCGCGACTGGCTGGTGGAACACCCGCTTTGGCTTGGTTTGATTATCGTGGCCCTTGTTTTAATTTTTGTAATTGCCACTGTGCTGACCTGGGTCAGCTCCCGCGGAAAATTTATGTTTCTGTACAACGTGGTAAACAATGCCGATGCCGTTGTTAAACCTTGGAATGACTACCGAAAACAGGGAAACTCGCTTTTCTGGTGGCAATTTTTTTATGGCTGGCTGGTTTTTGGCGTGATTATTTTACTGGCTATCTATGGTTTTGGCGTGGCAAAAAATATTCATACAGGGGTAGTCCCCGAAGTATCGAAAATCGGTTTTATCGTAAGTTTTGTAATCACCATTGTGGCTTTGCTGGTTATTTTCGGGTACATTTCTCTGTTTCTGAACGATTTTATTGTTCCCATCATGTACAAACATAACTTTTCTGCAACACAAGCCTGGTCTAAATTTCTGACGCTCACCCTACAGCATCCGGGTTCGTTTATTCTTTACGGACTTTTTGTTTTCGCAGTTGGCATTGGTGTGGGAATTCTCATATTGTTAGCTGCTCTGTTAACTTGTTGTATTGGGCTGTTGCTGATAATAATTCCATATGTAGGGTCGGTAATTTTGCTGCCTGTAAGCTATACTTTCCGTGCATTCAGCATCGGGTTTCTGGCACAATTCGGCGATTATTTTTCAGTAACCGACGTAACAGCCGGGGTTTTGCCGGAGTAGATAAATCCGCAACAAAAATAACTTACGGCCAATCTGTACAGCAATCTGCACTCGTTCGTGCATTCCACGTGATGGAATAACTTTTCAATTGCTATTTTTGCAAGCCCGCGTTCTCTTACAAACCGGGTTCAGAAATCGTACTTCAAAAGCGGAACATTGGCATGGTAAAATCAAACGAGCTGCTCAACGAAACATGGATAAAATCGGCACTTCTTGGAACAACATGGGCTTCATCCGAAATCATTCTCGGAAGTTTTCTGCACAATCTGCGTATTCCATTCAGCGGAAATATTTTAACAGCAATTGGGTTAATTATTCTTATTTCGGCAAGTTATAAATGGACTGAGAAAGGCTTGTTCTGGCGGGCCGGTTTAATTTGTGCATTGCTGAAAACAATGTCGCCAAGTGCAGTCATTTTCGGACCGATGATTGCCATTTTCAGTGAAGCTTTGTTACTCGAATTTTCAGTTCGGTTGCTGGGGCGTAATATGGCCGGGTTTATCGTAGGTTCAGCACTTGCAATGTCGTGGAATCTGTTTCAGAAGATTTTCAATTTCATAATTTTCTACGGAAATAACATTATCGAAGTATATACCAACCTGATGAAGTTTGCGGAGCAACAACTCCGGCTTCAGTTCGATGCTGTTTGGATGCCCATTTTTGTTTTACTCGGTTTGTATATAATTTTCGGCAGTGTGACAGCAATCATCGGAATAAGAACAGGAAAAGCAATAAAATCGGGGGAAACGCTTCAGGCTGCTTCAATTCAATTCAAGGAAATAAATACTCCCAGAACCGGAAAACAAAACAAATTCAGCTATTCATTGGGCTGGTTGTTTGCAAATATGTCCCTTTTGATTGGTTTACTGTTGTTTACCGAGAGGATTATCTTTGAAATTTGGGCTTTACTCGTTTTAGTATCTGCCACAATCTGGGCTTTCAGATATAAACGCGCTTACCGACAGATTATCCGGCCTCGTTTCTGGGTATTTTTTGTTTTAATAACCATGCTTACAGCAGTGGTTTTTACCCAACTCGAAACAGAACCTGTACCTGTTTCAGAAGCCATTTTGATGGGAATAGAAATGAACCTGCGCGCCATTCTGGTTATCATGGGTTTTACCGCTATCGGAACTGAATTGTACAACCCCGGAATCAGAAAATTCTTTGGCAACAGCTATTTCAAACAACTTCCGCTGGCCATCGAAATTTCGATTGACACGCTGCCTGCCGTGATTGCCAATACACCCGATGTGAAAACCATTCTCCGAAATCCGGGTTTGGTTGTCAGTCAGTTGATAAATTATGCCGAATTCAGGCTGGATGAACTGAAAAAAAGCAGGCTCGACGAACAGAAAATTTACATTTTAACTGGTGGAATTGGTTCAGGAAAAACCACTTTGCTGAAGAATTTAGTAACCAGGTTGAATTCAGAAAATATCTCGGTTGCCGGTATTCTTTCATTACGAAAAATGCAGGAAAATACAACCACAGGTTATCATATTTTCGATATTAAAACAGGGAAAGAGATGGTTTTTCTGAGTACATCGGGTATTGACGGACAGGATAAAGTGGGCAAATATTTTATCAGTGAAACTGCTCTTGAAAAAGGGAATACTGTTCTTTTTAATTGCAAATCAAGAATTGTAATTATTGATGAAACTGGGTGGCTTGAACTCAATGATAACGGATGGGCGCCGTCGATTCATCATCTTTTGGCAAATAAAAGTTGTCATGTTATTTTCTCAGTCAGGCAGGAAGTTCTGGCTGAAATAATTCAAAAATTCAGGATTTCGCCTGAGAAAATTTTCAATATTCAGGAGACAAATACCGAAGATATTACAAATGAAATCCTGAATACTTTCAGGCTGAGTGAAGGAATTTAGTCCTTTTCCCTGAACAGGTGGAAAAACCCGTCTTTGTGGCGTTTTACCCCATCGCGGCCAATACCGGTTACATTATAAAAATATACTCCCGGACTTGCCATTCGGCCACCCATTCCGCGGCCATCCCAAACGGTTTGGGTCCAGGTTTGTTCAAAACCGCGCACATCGCCGCTTTTCCACGAATGCAAACGTTTTCCCCAGCGATTATAAATATCAATTTCAACACTTTGCATCGACCAGAATTTCACCACAAACTCATCGTTTGTTCCATCGCCATTCGGCGTAAATACATTAGGGACATTTATAAACGAAGTATCGGCAACGATGTAATCTTCGAGATAAAAAGTATCGACACACGCCAACCCCGGCGAAAGTTTTTTCGATACAAGCTTTACCATATAGGTTCCTGAATTTTCATATGTATATACTACACTCTCTTGGTCATAAACATTCTCAATACTATCTTCAGGTGAGTCAAAACTCTTAGAATTCTCTTTTATCCAATCCAGATCATAAAAGAAAAACCATTCATATTGTCCAGCAGTTCCATTTTCAGAACTATTTGTAAATGTAACAGTTAACGGAGCTTCACCTTTTGGTTTATCAACTGTAAAAAATGCTTTGGTAACCACCGATTCATACGTTACCGGCACCACTGCCTCACACCCATATTGGTCGTAAACCCTGAATGTGTAATCAGTATTTGCTGTTGGTAGATTCGTTATTTGCGGATCAGAAATGGTGGCAATAACCTCATTTCCTTTCTTCCATTGAACTTTTACAACTTTATTCAGCAAAACCGTCGCACCGGTCGAAAGGTCATAGTATTCAAATGTGCCCGTTTCGTGTTTCGAGGTAAGTTGAAAAAAATCACAATTCGATTCTGTTATTCCAGCTTCTGCCGTGAACCAGTCGTTAAAAATCCAGGCCCGGGAAACCATTGTATTGGCACCTTGCGTGACAGTTACCCGGTAACACCCGTCGGAGAGGTTATTAATTGTCGATTGAGCGGCATCGGCACTTTCAGAAAAATAAAAACCAAAATTTCCTGCGTCGTATTTTTCCCATAAAAAAGTTTTTGTACCTGTTAGACTTGTGGTTACACGCAACGAACCAGTTGCACTGTTTTCTGCCTGGTTGCAAAAAACAAAAATGCTGTCGGTTTCGGTAAAAACCGGGTAACTGGTTTTATCCGATCCTGTTAAACCAGGCGCTGAAATCTGGGCATTGGCTATCGCAGAAAAAGCAACTGCTATAATTATTAAAAGTGGCTTCAAAAAGGTGCTGACATTCATATAACAACCGTTTGTGATGCAATATTAACGTATAATTTTTATTAAATTGTTTGCGTCTGCCTAAAAATCTGAATTGCCCGGGCAAAAGTATTCCAGCCTGATATTGTTGATAAAACAAGTGCATCGAAACGGTGTTTACAACGAACATCATATACATTTGCGTTTGATTGAAAACACAATAGATTTGAACAATTATTTAAATGAACTGAATAAAGCACAGCATGAGGCAGTGGTGCGAACCGAAGGCCCTTCGCTGATTATTGCCGGTGCGGGATCGGGGAAAACACGGGTTTTAACCTACCGAATTGCTCATTTATTAAAACAGGGCGTGCGGCCATCCACCATTCTTGCGCTTACATTTACCAACAAAGCTGCCCGCGAAATGAAGGAAAGGATTTCTTCGGTAGTGGGCGAAAACACAGCGCGGTACTTGTGGATGGGAACTTTTCACAGCGTTTTTGCACGCATTTTACGTACAGAACACGAAATACTCGGATACCCTTCGAACTTTACAATTTACGATAGCGCCGACAGTAAAAGCCTTATAAAAACAATCATCAAAAGTTTCGACCTCGACGAAAAAACCTACAAGCCCGGAATTGTGGCATCGCGAATTTCGATGGCGAAAAACAACCTCATTACACCCGTGGTTTACGCCAATTCAGCCGAAATAAGGCTGGTTGACAAAAGTATGCGAATGAGTGCTATTGCCGAGATTTATAAGGAATACACCAAACGGTCGTTTCTTTCGGGGGCGATGGACTTCGACGACCTGCTGCTGAAAACAAACGTTTTGTTCCGCGATTATCCAGAGGTTCTGGCCAAATACCACGAGCGTTTCAACTATGTTTTGGTTGATGAATACCAAGATACAAATTATGCCCAGTATCTTATAGTAAAAAAGCTGGCATCGAAAACCAACAATATTTGCGTAGTAGGCGACGATGCACAAAGTATTTATTCATTTCGCGGAGCACGGATTGAAAACATTCTTAATTTCAAAAACGACTACCCCGACCACAAAATTTTCAAGCTCGAACAAAACTATCGCTCAACGCAAACCATTGTGAATGCGGCAAACAGCATTATTTCGAATAACAAACGTCAGATTCCGAAAACTGTTTTTTCGGAAAACGAAAAGGGGAATCCAATAAAAATACTCTCAGCATTAACCGATAACGAAGAAGGTTTTATGGTGGTACAGGAGATTGCTGAAACACAGCTCCGAAACCATTATAAAAATGCCGATTACGCCATTTTGTACCGCACCAACGCACAATCGCGCATTTTTGAAGAAGCGTTGCGCAAACGAAATATTCCGTACAAAATTTATGGCGGCCTCAGCTTTTACCAGCGAAAGGAAATCAATGTCCTCCTCTCCTACTTCAGGCTCACTATTAACCCAGCCGACAACGAGGCATTAAAACGCATTATCAACTTCCCGGCGCGTGGAATCGGAGACACAACCCTCGATAAACTTGAAAATGCGGCGGCAGCTTCCGACAAATCGATTTGGCAGGTTATCGGAAACCTTGAACTGCAAAACGATGCTGGACTGAACAAGGGAACCGTTTCAAAACTGTTGGGTTTCCACAGGCTGATGAACAGTTTCATGGATATTGCAGCAAATAACGACGCTTTTTCAGCAGCTAAAATCATCACCGACCAAACCGGTTTACTAAAAGAACTTTATAACGACAAATCGCCTGAAGGAGTTAGCCGGTATGAAAATATTCAGGAGTTGCTCAATGCCATTCAGGAATTCAGTCTGAATTCGCTCGAAACCGGCGAACCATCAAAACTGGCAAACTATCTCGAAGATGTGGCTTTGTTAACCGATCAGGATAACGAAAAAGAGGAAGACCGCGATAAGGTAACACTCATGACAATTCACTCAGCCAAGGGCCTCGAGTTTAAAAATGTGTTTGTTGTTGGCATGGAAGAAAACCTGTTCCCGTCGTTGCGGGAGAACCAAAAACATGGAGATGATCCGATTGAAGAGGAACGCCGTTTGTTTTATGTTGCGGTTACCAGGGCTAAGGAAAATGCCTGGCTTAGTTATGCCAGTCAGCGCTACCGTTGGGGCAGCCTCGATTTTTGCACACCCAGCCGTTTTCTTCAGGAGTTAGACGAAAAATACACTGATATTTCAGGATCGGCACTCAGAAATACAAGAAACAAAAATATTGAACCACTAGAAGACAGCGGTTTTCATTTTAACCGCACAATAAAAAAATCACTGATTCCTTCAACCCCGAATTTTCTGGCTAAGCGACCGTTGACTGCTGGCCGGAATACAGAAAGCAGCAATTTCGAAGGCGACGATCCAAACGCCATTCAACAGGGAATGACTGTTGAACACCAGCGTTTCGGCGAAGGAAAAGTGATACACGTTGAAGGCGTTATGCCCAATACAAAAGCGACCATTTTTTTTCCGACATTGGGGCAGAAACAATTGCTGCTGAAGTTTGCAAAACTGAAAATCAAAGGTTAGCAACCCAAAAATAAAATTGCACATTGCACGGAAATCATTAGTTTTGCAACAAAATCCACAAAACCAAAACACTGCCGGTTCCTGCTGATACTATAAAATTAAAGAAAAAAACAGAAATGGATTACAATACACAACGTAAAAAATTACCGCTCCCCGAATACGGAAGAAACATACAGAAAATGGTGGATTACCTGTTTACTGTTGATGACCGTGATAAGCGGAACAAATCAGCTCAGGTAGTGATTGATGTGATGGGCAACCTCTATCCGTACCTTCGCGATGTGGCTGAGTTCAAACACAAACTCTGGGATCACCTTGCCATCATGTCCGATTTCAAACTCGATATCGACTACCCTTACAACCCGCCAACGCCCGATATTCTTACCGAAAAACCAAACCGCGTGCCCTATCCTCAAAACAACATCACCTACAAACATTACGGTTACACCATGGAACTGATGATTGATAAAATTTCGGAACTTCAGGGTGAAGAGCGTGAGATTTTAATTGAACAAGTGGCCAACCACATGAAGAAATCGTACCTCTCGTGGAACAAAGATGCTGTGGAGGATGAAAAAATATTTATGGATCTTTATGAGCTTTCAGGCAAACAGGTTCGGGTAAACAAAGAGTTGGTGCAACTTGCCGACGCCAAATCGATTATGGGAAATACAAACAAGAAGAAAAAACCACAACCCCAGCAGCAGTTTAAAAAGAAACAATCAAAATAACAGTCCGATCACATGTCAACTTTCACCATCGAAGGAGGTTGTAAACTGAAAGGTGAACTCGAACCTCAGGGCGCAAAAAACGAAGCACTTCAGATGATTTGTGCAACCCTGCTTACCGATCAGGATGTTTTAATAAATAACCTGCCCGAAATCAGCGACGTTTTGAAACTGATTGAGATTCTCAGAAGCATGGGAGTTCAGGTTGACAGAATGCAAAAGGGGATTTACCGTTTTAACGCAGCACACGTCAATATCGATTTTATGAAAACCGTGGAATATGCAAAAAAAGCATCCAGTTTGCGCGGTTCAATAATGATAATCGGTCCGTTGCTGACCCGTTTTGGCAAAGGATTAATTCCGCAACCGGGAGGCGATAAAATCGGTCGCCGCAGGGTTGACATACATTTCATCGGGCTTCAAAAACTTGGTGCAACATTTAAGTTCGATACCGACAAACAATGGTATTCAGTTTCAGCTTCAAAACTGAAAGGATGCTATATGTTACTTGATGAAGCCTCAGTTACAGGAACTGCCAACATTCTGATGGCAGCCGTTTTAGCCGAAGGAACAACAACAATTTACAATGCAGCCTGCGAACCCTATCTGCAACAGTTGAGTAAAATGCTTGTTTCGATGGGCGCAAAAATTTCAGGTATCGGCTCCAATTTGCTCACCATCGAAGGCGTTAATTCCTTAAAAGGCTGTACACACCACATACTTCCTGATATGATTGAAGTTGGCAGTTTTATTGGTCTGGCAGCGATGACCGACTCCGACCTGACAATAAAAAATGCCGGGGTCGAGCATTTGGGAATTATCCCAAATTCGTTCAGGCAGTTAGGGATAAAAATGGAGCAAAAAGGCGATGACCTTTTAATTTCGGGCAATCGCCATTACGAAATCGATACATATATCGATGGTTCAATCATGACAATCTCGGATGCACCGTGGCCCGGGCTTACCCCCGACCTTTTGAGTGTTTTCCTTGTTGTGGCAACACAGGCCAAAGGAAGTGTACTGGTTCACCAGAAAATGTTTGAAAGCCGCCTGTTTTTTGTGGATAAACTGATTGACATGGGCGCGCAGATTATTCTTTGCGACCCGCACCGCGCCACGGTTATCGGGTTAGACCGCAATCACAGCCTGCGCGGAACAAAAATGAGTTCGCCAGATATTCGCGCCGGGATTGCGCTGCTCATTGCTGCCATGTCGGCAAAAGGGAAAAGCACCATCGAAAATATTGAACAAATCGACAGGGGTTATGAAAGCATCGATTTGAGGTTAAATATGCTCGGTGCAAAAATTTCACGCGGGTAAAAGTTCAGGCTGAATTTTAAAGTGTAAACTTTTCAGTAAGTAAAATGTTTTGAAACAGGTACGGTTTTTGTAAAAGCCGCTTCCATAAAATAAAAAAGAAAAATTATACTAGAAATTGAATAAAGTAATTATGAAAAAAACAGGATTAGCAGTTTTATTTGTGTTGTTTATCAGCAGTTTTGCCATTGCTCAAACCATAGGCACAAACATTGGCAACAAAGCGCCTGAACTTTCAGGCACCTCACCCGATGGAAAAACAGTAAAATTATCTGACACCAAAGGACAACTGGTTTTGCTCGATTTCTGGGCAGCCTGGTGTGGTCCTTGCCGCCGTGAAAACCCAAACGTGGTTAGCGCTTACAACAAATACAAAGACAAAAAATTCACCAATGCTACAGGATTTACAGTTTTCGGAGCATCGCTCGACAAAACTGCCGATGCATGGAAACAAGCTATTGCTCAGGATAAACTTGCATGGCCATACCACATCAGCGATTTGCAGGGCTGGAACTCAAAACACGCCGCTA
>DYSZ01000113.1:1223-12265 GCA_020726265.1 Draconibacterium orientale | reverse complement strand
TCTTTGTCGATAATAACTTTAGCCGAAGTTACTTCTCCGAAAGCAGAGAAAATTTCCTGTAAGTCTTCACCGGTTGTAGATGGACTTAATTTTGCAACAAATAAATTCATAAAAAATAAACAATAATGAATAAATAATAAATATAAGCAGAAGTTGTTTTTGATGTTCAGTTGATTTGATTTGCTCAAAATTCTTAGCAGGTTAAATCTCTAACAGTAAAACAATTAAACTTCTTTATGCAAATTAAAACACTATTTGTCATATTAAACACATTTTAACCTGTTTTTTTTGATTTTTATTCTGCAAAATCCATTTATTTGTTTTCTACTGTTTTACAACCGATTAATTTGTGTTGAATAGAATCCTGATCTGACCAGAATTCAATCATCCGCAAAAAAAAGCCCCCTGAAACAGGAGGCAATTGTAAGGCGAGATTATAGGTTTAAAATTATTGTAAAGGCGAATATAATCAATTAGTTGACTAAACAGGAACTAATACTCAAACCGTTGTGAAATGATTTGTTTGTTTCGTAAAATATTTACCACGGCATCAACAATTTCATCGTCTTCGAGTGTGGCATAGTTAAAAATTACATCGAAATCATTGTTTTCAGCTTTTCTGCCTATAATTTTTTCGATAAACGAGTCACGTTTTGTATCCATTTGTCTGATATACTCTTCAGCTTTGGCTTTACTAAATTCGTTGATTTGCATTATACGATTGATGCGCCATTCGGTTGGAGCTTCTATCCTGACATTGAGTTTGTTGGGGAGGTTCTTCAGGATAACTCCGGCTGAACGACCTACAATAATTTTACGTCCCTGGACAGCAAGCCGGCAAATCACTCCTTTTAAAATTCGTATCAGATTTTCGTCTGAAATATCGTAAATAGCTTCGTCAGAAAAAGCACGGGCTACTTCGTTCAGCATAGCCACAGCCTGATCTTGATCGTTGTAATGTCCGTTTTCAATTTCACTAACCATATCCTTAACCGCTTTCGCGAATACTTTTTTATCAACCCACTCCCAGTCGGCATCAGTTTTTGTTTCGGCCATATAGCTGTACCCGGTTAGTATTTTCGAAAGTTTTATGGCAAGGCGCTGCGCCGAGCAACCAGCCTGCCTCGAAATGGTCACAACAGGACCCGGAAAATCTCCGGTTTCGAGATTAAAACACGAAAATGTACTCAGATAGCTTGTTACCAGTTTTTCCATTGTATCGAAATTTTAAGTGTATAGTTTTATATTCCCGAAATTACAATCTATTATGATAGGATTTAACAGAACTGGTTCGCCAAAATCAATTATTTTTGATGTTATTAAACATGATTTTTAAAAAGCAAAACGAATAATTAAATGAAACCAGCAATAAAAACAGCAATGGCCTCTTTTGGAATGTCAGGGCAGGTGTTTCATGGGCCCTTTTTAAAAACGAATCCGGGGTATGAAGTAGTATCTGTTTTGGAGCGGTCGAAAACGCTTTCGCAAAAATTGTTTTCCCAGGCTGTAATTGTTGATGATTACAATAAAATACTGGGAAATCCGGATATTGAACTTGTTATTGTAAATACTCCCGACAGGTTGCATTTCGAGATGGCAGCAGCAGCGTTGAAGGCTGGAAAGCACGTGGTTGTTGAAAAACCCGTAACATTAAAAAGCCAGGAAGCAGAGCAATTGGTTCAACTTTCGTATGAAAAGGGAAAGATTTTAGCTGTTTTCCAAAACCGACGCTGGGATGGAGATTTTCTGACAGTTCAAAAAATTCTGAATGAAGGGAAATTGGGCCGGATGATTGAGTTCGAATCGCATTACGACAGATACAGAACACAGATTACACCCGGAACCTGGAAAGAAGAGGGCGATGAATATGCAGGTGTTTTATACAATCTGGGTTCACACATGGTCGATCAGTCGTATGTGTTATTTGGCAAACCAATCGCTGTAACTGCTCATTTGAAAATTGTACGAACTGGTGGAGTTGTTTCCGATTATTATGATATCAGGCTTGAATACAATACTTTCACTGTAATGCTAAAATGCAGTTATTTGGTTCATACACCCGGTCCAAGATATATTATCCATGGCGAAATGGGTTCGTTTTTCAAACATGGTATCGACCCGCAGGAAGAAATGCTGAAAGCCGGAAACCTACCTGAAAGTCACAATTGGGGTCGCGAACCGGAGCAGTTTTGGGGAACGCTTTTTTATACTGAAAACGGAGTTAGTAATGAAAGTAAAATTGAAACTGTTGCCGGGAATTACCATTATTTTTATAATAATGTTTTTAATGCTATTAGGAATGGCGTCGAATTAAGTGTTCAACCTGAAGAAACCGTTGAAGTACTTAAAATACTTGAAGCCTGTTTGGTAAGCAACCGGGAGAAAAGAACGATTTACTTTAATTCTTTGCCTTAATATTTTTCATTTTTATACTAAACCCCAAAGGAGAATATGCAGGAATTTCGGAGTAACCGCTTTCCCCATAAGCAAGTTTCGATGGGATAATAAAATCAGCCTCAGCTCCCTTATTCAACAATGAAATTGCCTCATCAAACCCCGAAATAAGCGACTGGCTTTTATATACGAATTCCCAGATACTGTCAGTATAGTGATAGTATGAGGCATCGAATATTCCTCCGTCTAGATAAAAGCCTGTATAAATAATGTTGATTGTATCACCTGCTTTAGGATATTCACCTTCTCCTGTTTTATTCATCACATAAAATGACCCCAGTGTGGTGGTATCTACATTGTATCCCTTTGTGATCAGGTTGTCCAGAACTTCATCAATTTCCTGTTGCTCCATGGCAGCGGTTCTATCGGGCACATCTTCAGTTTTCAGACATGAAATAAATACAAGCGGATAAATTAAAATCATTATTGCAAACGCAATCTTTCTGAGTCTTTTAGTCATGACTTTATCAATTATTTTGAAGTTGCAAAAATATAAAAATGCTGATTTCTGTTGCTATGTCGGTTAATGAAACAAATTCTTCAGCAATTATTATATTTTAAGATGCAATAACCCTACAATAGGTTGCTTGCATTTTAGTTCTTTTTTAATGGTTCTTGTTATTTAAAACTCATTTAAATGCATTAAATTTAATCAACTAAAAAAATCAGGTTATGAGTTCAGGAAAGGTAGTATTAGGAGTTTTGGCTGGCTTAGCCGCCGGTGCTATTATGGGTATTCTTTTCGCTCCGGACTCGGGAGTAAATACCCGTAAAAAAATCGTTCGTAAAAGCGAAGAATACATCGACGATCTGAAAGACAAGTTTAACGAATTTGTCGATCATGTGGCCGAAAAAGTTGAAAAAGCCACAGAAGAGATTAAAGAAGAAAAAGCCTGAAAATGGCTGAGATCAGCATTTACAGGTAATTTTAACTTCAGCGGTTTGAAATTACCTGTATTTGTTATTATAGTGAAGGGTTAAATTATTATGTTTGAGTTCGATAATAAAGCACCATTTATAATTAGCAATGGAAGAAAAATATAAAATGTTGGAAGATTTAATGGCCAGTGCCGAAACCTATGGCAAAACCAATATTGAACTGATAAAACTTAAAATAGTTGATAAAGTAGCCGATGGAGCATCGTCGATGGTGGCCTGGGCTGCTGTTGTGATTGCCCTGTTTTTGTTTTTTATAACCCTGAATTTTGGAATTGCTTTATTGGTTGGCGATTTGGTTGGTAAACCTTATCTCGGGTTTTTAATCGTTGCCGCATTTTATGGTTTGGCCGGATTAATTCTGTACTTGTTTAAAGACAAGTGGATTAAGAAGCCTTTGAATGATTCGATGATTAATAATATGCTGAATTAACCTGAGTATTATGGAACCCAGTTATACCGTTGAATTGCTTCGCGAAAAAATACAGGAGCTGGAAATACGCCAGGCCGATGAAGGCAAAGTATTAAAAGCGCAACTGGCCGCTACATACGATAATTTAAAACCCATCAATATTATAAAATCGATTGTGGGCGATGTTCTCGATTCGAAAAGTCTGCGTGAAGAGTTTGTGAATACTGCAGCAGGTTATGCCACAGGGTTGATTACAAAAAAACTGATTATCGGTACTTCAAAAAATCCGACACTCAAACTGTTTGGACTTGGCATTCAATTGGCAATGACAACATTGATTTCGAAAAATTATGCAGCAGTTAAGGAAGTTATTGCTCAACTGGCGGGTTCATTATTTACAAAAATGCAGGAGGATTTCCTGCTGAAAAACGATCAGTCAGAAAATGAACAGCCTGGCTAATCCTCAATTTTCCCTGGTTTCGTTGTTAATTTCCGAAATCCCCACACAAGCACAATTACCAGCAAAACAGTCAACGAAACTGTGGTTGATGAACTTTTCAATACTGAAAACAGGTTGGAAACCTGAACCAGGCTATCTGAAATTTTAGGGTAGTTGATTAAAATTGAAATCACCGTGAAATTCTCTGCATAATCAAAAAATCCAGCAATTAAAGGCAGGTAACAAACAAAAAAAATGCTGTCAGATTTTCCCAACTTTTTCAGAAACCACGATATAATCAGGCAGTTGCTGATTGCAAAAAAGAAAGGGAAAACCAAATCAACAGGCAACTGGCGGAAAAGATAATAATGCCGGCCGGTTTCACCCAAAGCTTCCATTAGCTTTTTAACGTAAGCCAAATTATACCCTGTTGGCATCATGTCGAGGATTTTGACACCATTTGTTATTTTGTGCAAATGCGGAATGGTTCCGAGAAGCATCAGAAAATATAGGCTGCTGCTGATGATAAAAAATTGCAGTACAGTTCTCCCTGAAACATTTTTAATAATTATTTTGAACATTCAGTCCGATTTAAAACAAAACCTGTAAGCACTTCAGAAGATAACCGACAGGTTTTGCTGTTACGAATATTACTTCATCAGCTTCATCTGCAAATAGGTGTAAATAAGCGCATACATCTGTGCGCGTTGTTCGTTGGTTGAAGCACCAGCATGGCCGCCTTCTGTATTTTCGAAATAGAAAACTTTGTAACCTAACTCGTCCATTTTTGCCACAGCCTTACGTGCATGTCCCGGGTGAACGCGGTCGTCTCGGGTTGACGTGGTAAAGAAAACTTCAGGGTATTTCACGCCGGGTTTGATATTCTGGTAAGGCGAATATTTGCTGATGTATTCCCATTCTTCAGGTATATCGGGGTTTCCGTATTCAGCCATCCAGCTTGCTCCGGCTAAAAGTTTGTTATAGCGTTTCATATCGAGCAGCGGAACCGCACAAACTACGGCACCATACAAATCGGGCCGTTGTGTGTAAGCCACTCCAACAAGCAAACCACCGTTGCTGCCACCAAAAATGCCAAGTTTTTTTGCCGAAGTGATTTTCTTTTCGATTAAGCTTTCGGCAACCGAATGAAAATCGTCGTAAATCCGCTGGCGCTTTTCTTTCAACCCAGCCTGATGCCATTTCGGGCCAAACTCACCACCACCGCGGATGTTAGCCAGCACATAAACACCACCATTTTCGAGCCATGCAGTTCCAGTTACGGCGTTGTACGATGGTAACATTGGAACTTCAAATCCACCATAAGCATACAAAAGGGTGGGGTTGATGCCATTGTATTTTAGCTCTTTTGAACTAACCACGAAATACGGGATTTTTGTTTCGTCCTTCGATTCTGCTTCAAACTGCTGAACCTTGTATTTTTCTGTTGGGAAGAAAGATGGCAGCGATTTTACTTTTTTAATATCGGCTGTCGAAGCATCACCAAAATAGAGCGTTGATGGTTCAAGAAAATTAGTGAAATAGAAGAAATATTTGTCGCTGTTTTCGTCAGCCGCACTGGGTGTGATGTTCCCCAATTCAGGGGCATTAATTTTTTCCTTTTTCCAGTTCTTGTCAAAAGTAAATTTGTACAATTCGCTTTTTACATTGTTCAGCATGTAACCCAGTAACACATTTTTTGTTTGAGAAATTGCCGTAACACTTGAGCGTTCGTCGGGTGCAACAACCAGCGAAAGATTCATTTTTCCATCAATCAAATCGTTGTAAGCAACACTAACCACCGAGCCCTGTTTTAATGTTTTGCCATTAATTTCCCAGTCCGATTTCAGTTGCAGAATCACCTGCTCATTGAAAATTGTTGTCAGTTCAATGTCATCAGGGAGGTTCAGTTTAATCATTTTTCCATCCTCAATAAAGTAGTTTGTTCCGGTGTAAAACGACGTTCTTTGCGAAATCATTCGGTAGGTTTTCTTTTCGGTTTGGCTTGTTGCGCCCCAAACTCCCATATCCGTTTCTGCACCCTCAAAAACCAGTTGGGCATCTTTTATATCAGTCCCGCGTTTCCAAATCTTTGTCTGTTTCGGGTAGCCCGAAGTTGTCATTCCGGCACCAAAATCGGTTGAAACCATCAATGTATTTTCGTCAATCCAGCTTGCCCCGCCTTTGGCTTCGGGCAGATAAAAGCCGTTTTCAATAAAAGTTTTTGTGGTGGCATCAAATTCTTTCCAGATAACTGCATCGCCACCGCCTTTCGAAAGACTCACCAGAAATTTTTCATATTTTGGATACAAACCGGTCGCACCTTTAAAAACCCATTTTACGCTGTCCTTTTCAGAAAGCTTATCAAAGTCGATAAGTGTTTCCCAATTGTTCTGCCCTTCGGTATATGATTTTACAGGAATCCTGCGCCAAATGCCGCGCTGATTGGTTTTATCCTGCCAGAAATTGTAAACAAATTCGCCAAAAATTACCGGGTCGGCAATCCGTTCATCCGAATTGTAAATCTCAAGGTTTTTGTTGTACACTGCCTCATAACCGGGTTGTCCTTTAATCGTTTCCAACGATTTTTTATTCCATCCTTCAACCCATTCAAGGGCTTTGGGATTTTCAACTTCTTCGAGCCAGAGGTATTTGTCTTCCTGTGCAAATGTTGTCATTGATATTAACGAAATGATGATTAACAAAGAAATGGTATTTGTTTTCATAATTGGTGTTAAATATTGATTGTCGAAAGTATAAATATTTTATCATTCTGTTTTGATATTTCATGTTACAGGGTTAAGTTTAGCTTTTCTAATTACAAACATCAATTCATCCGATTATGAAGATTCTGTTATCAGTTTTTGTTCAGATTTGTTTGTTTATTACTGTTTCAATTACAGTTTCGGCCCAGCAATGGATTAAAGATATGCCTGGTTACGACAGGTATAAAACCATTGCAACGCAGGTCAGAACCTCGGTAAAACCAGGGCAGGTAAGTGTAAAATGGGCCGACGACGGCAAATCGTTTACTTATAATCTCGAGGGTAAAAAAATGCAGTTTGATTTTAAAATGAAAAAAGCTGTGGTTTTTGGCGATGCCGAAAAAGAAGAATCGCCGATGACGCGCTACCGCCGGATGTACGGGAACCGCCCCGAACGTGGCCGGCAATTTACATTTGCCGATTCACCCGATGGAAAAAGCAAAGCTATTTATCGGAATGGGAACGTTTTCATTACCGGCATGAATGGTGAAAATGAACTGACTGTAACCACTGGTGGCGATGAAAGCAAACGGCTGAAATATGGCTCGGCAACCTGGGTTTATGGCGAAGAACTGGCGCAAACCACTGCCATGTGGTGGTCGTCCGACAGCAAAAAACTGGCGTTTTATTCGTTCGACCTGACCAAAGTTCGCGATTACTATCTTCAATATAAACAAACTGAAATTTACGATTCGCTTGAAGTAGAGCCTTATACAAAGGTAGGCGCTGTAAATCCGGAAGTAGGGTTGATAATTTATGACTTAGAGTCAAAAAAAACAGTGACGGTTGATGTTCGCGATGGCAAACCATTTACCGACGATGTTTTGGGGCATTACATTTACGATATTCAGTGGTCGCCCGATGGCACAGAACTGATGTTTCACCGCACCAACCGCAAACAAAACAGGATGGAGTGGACAGCCGCCAGCCCCGAAACAGGGAAATGCAGGGTTGTGGTTCACGAAGAGTGGCTGCCCAGTTACACAACGAATTCACCTGAATATCAGTTTTTAAGCGATAATAGGCGGTTTATCTGGACTTCGGAAAATACAGGTTTTAAAAACTATATACTGTTCGATTTGAGCGGAAAACTGCTGGCCGCTCTTACAAATCACCCGTTTGAAGTGGCAGGAATTGTTAAGATTGACGAGAAAGCCGGATTTTTGTATTACATGTCCCGTAGTGGCGATAACCATGCAAAACTTCAGCTGCACAAAGTTAAACTCGATGGCACCGGCGATGTGAGGCTAACCGACCCGGCGTTTAATCATTCGGTGGAAGTTTCACCCGATGGAAAATACATTGTGGATGTGGCACAAACGCACGATATTCCGCCATTCACCCAACTTCTGGATGATAAGGGACGACAAGTTTCCAAACTTGCCGAAAGTGATCTAACCAAATTCAACGAACTCGGGCTTAAGAAAGTGGAAGCTTTTACATTTACCTCTGTCGATGGCAAAACCCAATTGCATGGTTTGCTGCATTTCCCGTCCGATTTCGACCCGAACAAAAAATATCCGTTGCTGGTGAGCAATTACGGCGGTCCCGAAACCAACGAGTTTCGCGAAACTTTTGTAACCCCGAATTCGCTTACTGAATACGGTTTTCTTATCGCTTCAATAGATGGAAGAAACGTGGGTGGAAAAGGAAAAGTGATTATGGACCAGATTTACGGTAAACTCGGTTATGCCGAAATGGAAGACTTTGCCGAAGGTGTGAAATCGTTGTACAACCGGCCTTATTTCGATAAAACAAGAGTAGGTATTTTTGGAACTTCGTTTGGCGGAACCACCTCCGCGGCCTGTTTGCTACGATTCCCTGATGTTTTCAGCGCTGCTGTGGCCAACTCGGGCGTTATGGACTGGCGCAATTACGACAACATTTACACCGAACGGTATATGAATCTGCTCAGCGAAAATCTGGAGGGTTATGAACTTACAAGTGTGATGAAATACGCGCCTGAATTAAAAGGAAAACTGATGATTTACTATGGTACTTCGGATAACAACGTGCATCCTTCCAACTCGCTGCAACTGATTAACGCGTTGCAAAAAGCAGGAAAAAGTTTCGAGGTACAAGTTGGTCCCGACCGCGGTCACACTGCCGTTTCAACCGACAGGATGATGGAGTTTTTTAATCAAAATCTGATATTAAATTAAATTGAACATCAGATTTCTTGCACTCGATTGGTTCTTTTTAAACCAATTTAGAGGATGGTTGTTATTTTGAAAATGAGATTTGTTTTACTCAATTAATTTTTAAACCGATAAGAAATGAAAAAAATAATTGTTCTGTTACTATTTATTCCTTCAGTGCTCTTCGCACAGGAAAAAACCGATTCGGTAAAATACTGGAAACGCAGCGGGGTTTTCAGCGCTAATTTTTCACAGGTTTCGCTTTCAAATTGGGCTGCCGGTGGTGAAAGTTCAATGTCGGGTGTGTTTCTTCTTAATTACCTGGCAAATTATAAAAAAGACAGTTTGTACTGGGATAACTACCTCGATCTGGGTTATGGATTTCTGAAAAACGACAAAGAAGATTTGCGGAAATCAACTGACAGGCTTGAGTTAAACTCAAAAATTGGTTATAACACAGCAGGTAAATGGAGTTATGCCGGCCTTGTAAGTTTTAAGTCGCAGTTTGCCCTGGGATACAATTACCCGCGAACAACAGGCGATTCACCCATCTCAAAATTTTTAGCACCAGCCTATGTAAATATTGCTTTGGGTATGGATTATAAAAACGATTATATGTCGCTGTTTATATCGCCTGCCACGGGCAAGTTTACCATCGTAAACGACGATGCGCTTTCGGCTTTGGGAGAGTTTGGCGTTGAAAAGGGAAAAAAATTCAGAAGTGAATTGGGGGGTAGCGTAAGGCTTGCCTTTAAAAAGGAAGTGGTTAAAAACGTGACAGCACAAACAAAACTCGATTTGTTTTCCAATTATTTTCATAATCCTGAAAACATTGATGTTGACTGGACTTTTATGCTGAATATGAAAGTTAATGAATGGCTTTCGGCCAACCTTATGACACAGTTGATATATGATGATGATGTGAAAATTCAGAATCCGGATACCGGGCATTCTGCGCCAATGGTACAATTTATGGAAATGTTCGGAGTGGGTCTTTCGTTTAAATTCTGAAATTTATTCTGAACAGATAGTAAAAATCCATCCGCCGGCCGGCGAATGGATTTTCTGTTTCAGGCCACCAGCATTTCCACATCGTCTGCCGATGCCGTAAAAACCATTTTTTCCGAATCGGCCCGAACCTCTGCAAAACTGAATGCTTTTCGTGCAGCACGAACCAGTAATCCGATTACAAATTTTATGGCAATATGCTCTGCTGCTTCTGGCAGATATGGAATATCGATTTTTTCGTTTGCAAGTTTTGTAAGCCTGCGCACCAGTCTTTTAGCTTCTTTTTCGTCAATTCCTTTGTCGGTACTGCGAACTAAATCATAAAATTCATTGGGCAGATGATCATACAAAAAGGTATCAATCAACAGAATAATCTTTACCAGAATCTTCTCTTCCCCTGTTTCATCAATAATGGGTACATTAATTTTATCATTTAGCCTTCTGGCCATATCAATTATCTCTTCCTGTGTCATTTTACTTCTTTTTTCAGGCACAGCATAAAAATCCATCAGAATCAGTTTGAATTCCTCTGTCGTTAAATCGGCTAATTTTGACATGATACAATATTTTTTAAAAGATTAGATTTATTTACGATTTACAATTTAATATCGTATAGTTAACGAACCTCGCTGTGCAAAGCAGATTGCTTCTCTCGCTTAGACGAGATCGCAATGACGGGAACTTTGTGAGGGAGGTGGTGAGGTTTTTTGCGGCGAAGCCGCAAAAAACCTCACCCAGTGCCAAACTATGCAAAGTCATTGCGAGCACAGCGAAGCAATCCCTTTGCAATTGTTATTTTTCTTCAAATTCTTAACTAAACTGTATTGGTTTACAATTTACCAGTGACCTATTCTCTCTCCTTCCTCATTCACTCAATAACCCATTCACTCAAT
>DYSZ01000113.1:0-1123 GCA_020726265.1 Draconibacterium orientale | reverse complement strand
CATTCACTCAATAACCCATTCACTCAATTACTCAATAACTCATTCACCATTCACGCCAGTAAAAGTGATTCAAGCAAATCACGTGTTTCGGCATTGTAAATTCCATTGATTGCCAGGTTGGGTTTTCGGGTTTGCAATTCTTTTACCCCTTTTTCGGTTTTCTCTCCAAAATCACCGTCCGAAGTACCCACATTAATCGATAATATTTTCAGCGCATCCTGTAAAGCCACTACTGCCGCGCCCGAGCTGCCACGTTTCAGTTCCGGGTCGGGGATTACAAGGCTTTTTGAGTTGGATAAACGCTGGTACGAGAGTACATTTTCGGTGCGGTACGCCGATACAGAAACTCTGTTTCCCTGGTTCCCGCCAATGCAATATACCCGTTTTTTATCGAACGAAACGCCAAGGTAGATTCCCACATGGCCTTTCCATGACTGCGGACTTTCGCGCCAGAAAACCACTACATCGCCGGGCTCAGGAACCGTAACTTTTGTACCCACATTGAGCCACGAACGCGCATTGGCTTTGCCCGACTTTTGGAGGCCTGCCTTTTGTGCCACCCAGTTTACAAACGTGCTGCACCACGCCACCTCATCGGTGGTGACCCCGGCAATTCCTGTTTCGCCGGCATATTTCAACACTTCAGGATTGTGCTGGGTTCCCACAATTTCCTCTGTTCCTAACTCTCTAAAAGCAATTTTTAATAGTTGTTCCATAATCTGATTATTTTGATGTTTATGATTGAAAAAGTCTGAAGTCTGAAGTCTGAAGTCCGAAGGCAGGAGAAGAAAATGTGATTGATAGAGATTGGTTGAGACTGATTAATACTGATGGCCATTGTTCCCAGATTTTGTTTCGTTTGAAATTATCCTCAATCACCCATTTACTCATTCATTCATTCACTCACTCACTCAATTACCCAATCACTCCCAGAAACCTTTTCGGATTTGTTTCTGCAATAAGCCCAAAGTCGGCGCCAAAAGCTGCTTTAAAATCATCGAAATATTGTTGCATTGTAGTCCCGAAAAATTGGGTAAGGAAGTAGTCGGAGCCATACAGTACTTTTGATTTTTCATAATCTGTCAGCTTGTCGAAAAAACAGCGTTTAAAGTTTTTAAGGTTT
>DYSZ01000290.1 GCA_020726265.1 Draconibacterium orientale | reverse complement strand
CTGAATTTCAACTAAGAAAGTGAAAATTGTGGTCTAAAGAATGGGGAGTATTATAGTGATTTTTATTTTACAATCAGCTTTTTCGACTCTGTTCTTGTCTTTCCATATTCAATAAAATAATGATAAACACCACTTTGATAACGGCTCACATCAAGCATCAAATGGTCAGTGTGGCTGTCAACCACAAAATGTTCCACCTGTTTACCTGAATTGTCGATGAGGTGCAGCGTTGCCTGGTTGATATTTTCAGGCAAAATATATGCAACTTTCAACGACTGGCTGGCCGGATTTGGAAAGGCATTCAATAAAATGTCAGGTTCATTTTTAATCGTTAATGCGTTCACTGTCGGGGTCCCCGGTAAACTGTAAATGTTTGTCCATACTTTTTCGGGCGAAACCGAATAATCGTAACAATAAGAAAACAGTTTGTACTCAGTTTCACCGGTTTTGTTGATGTAATTGTACAGTGAGCCATCAATGGTAACGAGAGCTGAACCGTCTTCGTTGATAATTTTGGTGTCGTATTCGTAATATGCCTTCGACAAATTGTATTTGTAATAGGTGCAAAGCAACTCGATTCCGGCATCCGTATCAAAGGCTTTTTCTGAAATAAATTTGATATCATACAGATAAAACCCGCTGGGAACATTGCACCCTATGTTTTTGAACAGCGAATGGTCGGTATTGTAAATCCGGCATTGCCCTGCTGGTACATCCATCAAAAAATATTTGTAACCCAGCGTTTCGAGTTTCACCACCGAAGTGGAATAGTCGTATTTTTTGTCGAGGGTAACCTGTGCGTTTAATGCAAAAGAGAGCAGAAAGAAGATGGAAGAAATGGTTGTCGTTTTCATGTTTTTATGATTTATTTTTCATGTTTTTTATTGTTTATAATTACCCTTCGACTACGCTCAGGGTGACAGTCACCCTGAGCGTAGTCGAAGGGTGTTGGAAAAGTTTCCACTTTAATGAGCCAAATTTTCGTTTTATTTTATCAATCCCAATCCTTCTTTTGCCGATTTATCGCCGGGGCTGTAAAGCAACACCTTGTTAAACAACACTTTTGCCTGCGGATAATTTCCCAGGAAAAAGGAAGTCCAGCCGAGCATCAGCAGCCCATCGTAACCAAAGGGGTACAAATCGACAACCTTTTTAAACAGCGGCTGTGCTTTGTTGTAATCCTTCCGGCCATAATAAATCAATCCCAGTCGGTACAACGCAACCGAATTGTTCGGGCTGATTTCCAGAATTTTGTTGTACAGTTCAATCACTTCATTCCACCGGCCCAGCGCGGCTTTTGGCAAAATCAACCCAAAACGGGCTTCTTCTGAATACGGTTTTAGCTTTTGTGCATTGCTGTAAAAAATAATTGACTCATCAAAAAGTCCGGCATTGTAATTCAGCCATCCCAGTCGCAGGTTGAGTTCATATGACGATTCATCAAAAACCTTTTTCAAAGCGTCGGCAGCCGCAGTAAAATCCCCGGCTTTTTCGAGCTGATAACTTTTTGAGAAAGCTGCTTCGAGGGCTTCCTGTGAAACCTGTGCCACCGCTGAAAAACCGGCGACTGTAAAAATCAGTAAAATAATTTTTCTTCTTAAAAATTCCATGATATTCCTGCTGTTAAAGTGTGTTTTATGTATTTATACTCCAGCGAGTTTGTAATGGTTCCGCTGGTATAAACATTGTATTTCTCAATAATACCCTGATTGATGTACCTGACTACAAACTGGTATTTTTTAGCCATTGGGAAATATAAGCTGCCCATAATTTTTTGCTCCGACCGGCCGTGAAAATTAGCTATTACATAACCTGCAGGTTCGATAAAATTTTTCATATCGCCGTTTAAATACTGCCCGTAAAAATGTACCGGACCAAGTTGTGCACCCCCCGAAATTCCGAATGTGTTATAACCAAAACTATTTTCCCTGTCGTTTTTAAAATATACCCGCGGTGTAAAATACACGTTAATGTTCGACAGCGGATAAACCGTTATCCATCCTGAAAGTTGTGTAAATCCATCGTTATAAATATTGGCGAAATTGACTTCGGCACCGGGGGTAAAATTACCAAAATGGGCCCAGGTTGATGTTGAAAATATAAAATCTGAAAACTTTACCGAAGTACTGTAAAAGGTGTTGGGGTCGTAGTTGCCCAGCACCAAATCTGATTCTCCCCAGATTACTGTTGCCGATGGAGAAACATACCATTTTCTGCCCAACACAAAAGTAGGATT
>DYSZ01000112.1 GCA_020726265.1 Draconibacterium orientale | reverse complement strand
AAATATTCAATTCTCACACGGTTGAGAAAAACAGGGTTGTCGGCTTGGACTCAATCTTTCGATTTGAAGTCCTGTCTTACTCCTTTTAAAACCACAAAACTACCTTTGCCGTAACCTTTAACCGGAGTTTCAATACGTTGTATCGCTGGGTCTTCCAACGTTTGAACGGTTTGGGTAATTCTGAAGTTGTTCTTTTCTAACAGTTCACTGATTTCGGAAACTGAGAAAAATCGGGCATATTTGTAAAACTGGCTCTTTTTCTTGTTGTTCTCCAAAAACCTTCCAAATTGAGTTTCCTTATCGAGAATCGCAACAATAATTTCTCCACCACTTTTAAGAATCCTGTGAGCCTCTTGTAATGCAAGGTTTGGGTTATCAACAAAACAAATCGATGTAATGAACACAGCAAAATCAAAGGATTCGTTTTCGTAAGGCAGATTTTCGGCTACACCGTTTTGCACTTCCAGCCCTCTTTCCCGGGAATATTCCAACATTTTTTCAGAGGGGTCAATGCCAAACCGGATACCAAGTGGTTCAGCAAAAATGCCGCTGCCAATCCCAATTTCAACCCCGGTTTTATCAACCGGAACCACTTGCTTCAGGGCAAGCAGTTCCGATTGAAACAGAACTTTGTTTCTGATAAACCAGGCTTCATATTCATCGGTCAGGTAATCAAAAGGATTATAATTCATTGCTAAAAAGTTAAAACCTGATCACTGTCAACTACCCAATCGGCTAAAAATCCCATGGTCGAAGTTTCTGCTCCTTCAAAATAGGGATGATTTTTATATACTCCACACCGAGCCATGCAGGTTCCGCAAACCTGGACAGCTACACCATTTCGGATTAGATCACGAAGCATTTGCGATAAATCCTGGTCGTATCCGTGTGGCGGCTTTAAAATGTCTCTCGCCAAATCAACCGAATCATTCATCAGGAAGATTCTTACTTCGTTGCCTTTTTTTCTTAAAGTTTCTGCCAAACGAAGCCCATTCCAGGTCACATCGGTACTGTCGTATGGTTCACGATTGAAAATGATTAAAACCTTTTGCATCATCCAATTTTTAAAATGTTAGTACTATTTTGTTTTTCCGAATCACAGCATATAAATCGCCAATGATGAGAAGGTACAAACCTGTGGTTCATCATTTTCCGGCTTTTCAGGCAGGTCCCGCAACCCTGAATTTCTCCTACTTTTTCAAGAAATGCATCCACCTGTTCTTTTAAGTCTTTATTATCGTTAACCAATAAATCGACTTCAACACCCTTTGCAAGTAAAAAAACCTGAACGGTTTCGCCCTGGTTTTTTGAATAATTTGCCAAACGGAAAGTATTCCAGACCGTTTCAACATCGTTGGAATAAATAACCATTCCCATGGAAGTGGGTGAATTCGCCGTAGCTTGTTGGTTTACCTGTGCTAAAAGTGAATTTGTAAATAACAGCGTTAATACAACAATTACCAGAATTGACTTTTTCATTTTGATTTTTTTGATTTTAATGAGTTATAAGTTTTTGAATTGCTGCTGAAATTATCCGAATTGCTCTATCAATCTCTTCAGGTGTTGTAAATTTTCCGGTTGAAATGCGCACCGTACCAGCCGCCTGTTTATGCTCAACTTTCATGGCTTTTAATACCTGTGAAATTTCTACTGAACCTGAATGACAGGCCGAACCAGTGGAAATGCAAACCTGCCCGCCGATTAGCGATGCCAGTGTGCGTGCTTCAATGTTGGCAAACGAAATACTCAAAGTGTTGTGTAAACAGTTTTCGAGATTTGCGTTTACTGAGATGGATGAAGCGGATTTTTGTTTTAATCCTTCAAACAGGCGCTGCCGCATTTGAAAAAGACGTTCGTGAACGATAATATCATTTTTCCGGGCCAGTTCGCAAGCCTTACCAAGACCAACAATGTACGGCACATTTTCAGTTCCTGGGCGTCTGCCCATTTCATGTCCGGCACCAAACATCAGATTTTCAATGTTCACCCCTTTTCTGATGTACAATGCACCGATCCCTTTTGGCGCGTACAATTTGTGACCTGCAATGGTTAGTAAATCAACACCCAGCTCAGTTACATCGGTTTCAATTTTACCAACTGACTGTGCAGCATCGGTGTGAAAAATGATGTTGTTTTCTTTGGCAATCACCCCGATTTCTGCAATGGGTTGAATCGTACCTACTTCGTTGTTGGCGTGCATGATTGAAATCAAAACTGTATCACGCCTGATTGCCTTCTTAACGTCTTCGTGATTTACAGTTCCGTATTTGTCAACCGGTAAATAAGTAATCTCCCACCCCAGCGAAGCAAGATAACGGCAAACCTCTGTAACTGACGGATGTTCAATGGAAGAAGTAATGATGTGTTTTCCTTTTTCCTGATATGCAACTGCAATTCCGCGTATGGCAAGGTTATTCGATTCCGTCCCGCAACTCGTAAAAACGATTTCTTCCGGCAACGCACCAACGAGTCCGGCCACCTGCAACCGCGCTCTTTCAATGGCCTTTTTGTTGTGCTTTCCCAGTCCGTAACTGCTCGAAGGATTTCCAAAATGCGTTTGAAAATAGGGAAGCATTTCGGTTACAACTTCCGGGTCAATTGGAGTTGTCGCATTATAATCGAGGTAAATTGGCCTTTGCATATTATTCTCTTTCCATTTGTTTTACTTTCCATTCAGGATAACCTTCGTCTAATCTTCTTACTTTGTAGCCTTGTTCGCTTAAAACTCTTACAGCTTCGTCGGCCAGCACACAGAAAGGCCCCCGACAGTAAGCAACAATTTCTTTTTCTTTTGAAAAATCTTTCAAACAGCATAAAAGTTCGTCCATTGGAATTGAAACGGCTCCGGTAATGTGGCCAAATTCGTATTCAACCGAAGGACGTACATCCATCAGCAACACATTTTCATGGTTAATCATTGATTCAAGTTCATCCAGATTTACCGAATTCAACGAGTGGTTGTCTTCACGTTGCCGGTTAAGCGTTCTTTCGAGTTCGGCTATTTCGCTGACAGCATATTTTGCTATGTGCTGGTAAAGCGCTAAAAACTCAATATTTATAAGCGAGTAGAAAACATACTGTTTTTCTTTGCGGGTTTTTACAATGTTATTGTTTTTAAGCACCTGCAAATGTTGCGATGCATTAGCAAAATTCAGGTTGGTGGCCTGAACAATTCCCTCCACGCTTTTCTCGCCCTGCGAAAGCATTTCGATAATTTCCAAACGGGCAGGATTGGCAAGGGCTTTCAGCAGTTTTGCGATCCCATCGTACATGGCATCCTTAAATTCGCGGCCTATCATTTAAATTTGTTTTTATTCCGCAAACATAAAAATATATTCCAGTATTCAAGTAAATACTTGAATACCGGAATAAAAATAGTAGTTTGGTTAAATCAGACCTATTCCAAGAGCAATGGAAATAATTACAAGCAATGCAGCCACAAAAACCTGTACCAACTGAAGTGTAATTTTCTTCAGCAGCTTTTTGCCGATAACAGTTCCCAAAACAGCCGAAGCAACAGCAGAAACTATCAGTCCAACGTTTTCATGTAACCCGGATGTGGTAAAACGTTCAGCATAAACCGTAAGACGGGTGATGTCAACTAAAGATGCAATCACAACTCCTGTGGCAATGTAGGCTTCTTTTGAAAGGCCTGCTTTGATAAGGAATGCGCTTCGCAAAGCACCCTGAATTCCGGCCAGACCACCAAAAAATCCACTTAAAATTCCACCCAGAATCAGCTTGTTTTTGCCAAACTGAATTTTCTGAAAACTTGGAATTACCTCGAACAGCGAAAAGAAAAGCAGCAAAATGGCAATCACCAATTTTACCGGAGTAACCTCAAATAGCCTTTCGCCCAAATGATAGCTGAACAGTGGCTGAGAACCTGAAATCTGCATCAGTAGCCAGGCTCCGCCAAACGATGCGAAAATAGCGGGGATGCCAAAACGCAGCAAAACCTGTTTGTTGGTGTGTTTTCCCACCAGCGCCATTTTAAACAGGTTGTTGGAGAAATGTACGACACCGGTTAAAGCGATGGCAACATCAACCGGAAAAAACAACGCGAAAACTGGCATTAAAATCGTACCTAGTCCAAACCCTGAAAAAAAGGTGAGTATAGATGTTAGAAATGCGACAATACAGATGATGATTATTTCGGCCACGATTCAACATTTTCGTTAAAAATAGTTGAATAAACCGAAAGTTCAGAAATTAACAACAACTAATAAACCTGAATATTTCTACGGTTTGATTTCCCCAAACAAACCCATCAATTTCGTATTCAAAATATTTTTGATTTCGGCTTCGTTTTCGCCAATGGGTTTTATAGGGATTAAATCCATCACTTCAGCCGGCGTTAAACCCGAATCGAAATAGAGTTTCAGCGCCCTTTTTAATGTCAGTTTCACTGCACTTTTAGCTTCCTCGGGTATCAGTCCGGTTTCAACTGCAATTCTTTCCATCTCCTGCCACTGAAACCAGAAATAGGTGGGCAGCATGGCCGAAACGATGGCGTAACCTTCGAGTTTAGACTCTTCCGTTTCAAAAATTTTGCCTAACTCCTTCAGTAGTCTCAGGCATTTCAGTTTCTTTTCCTCGTCCATTTCAGAATGAAATGCGACAGGATTAAAACCTTCGTTGATAAACGATGTGGCGTTTGGAATCATGCGAACGAGGTTTTTTGAAGGCAGCACAGCCGCCATTTTTTCGAGCGTGATTTTTGGTGCCAGCGATATTACAGTTGAATTCTCTGTAATTACAGCAGAAATATTTTGCAGGGTTTCCATCATCACCGGCGGATGAACAGCTAAAAAAACAATATTTTGCGATGCTACTTTTTGTTGCGATTCGGTTAATTCAATCCAGGGAAACTGTTCCTTCAAAGCCACCGCCACTGTGCCATTGGGTTCGAAAACCACTACTTTTTCAAATTGCATTTCTGCATTACTGAATCCTTTAAGGAAAACGCGGGTAATGCGGCCGCCACCGATAAGCCCAATTGTTGTTTTCATAACTCTCTAAAATATAGCATTAAACAAAAATCCTACAATCAGAATTCCAGTTCCCACCACTCCGATAAAAGTGAATATCAGTGGGAGTTTCAGTACTTTTCGGAGGATGACCATTTCGGGGAGTGACAGCCCGATAACCGACATCATAAAAGCAAGCGCGGTTCCCAGCGAAGCTCCTTTTTCAATCAGCACCGAAACAATCGGAACGATTCCGGCAGCATTTGAATACAACGGAATACCAATTAAAACTGAAAGCGGCACAGAATACCACGCCGATTTTCCCATTAGTGCAGCCATAAAATCTTCGGGTACATAACCGTGCGCACCGGCGCCAACAAGGATTCCGAGTGCAACATACAGCCACACTTTACCAACAATTTCTTTTACAGCTTTGTAGCCTCTTAAAATGCGGTGTTTAAAAGTTAATTTTTCTTCCTCGCCCCCATTTCCAACATGCATTTCGTAAACCCAGGGTTCCACCCATTTTTCAAGTTTAAAAAGTCCGATAACCCAACCGGCAAAAATGGCAATTACCAAACCAGTCCCCACATAAATTGCTGCTACTTTCCAGCCAAACATGCCATACAAAAGAATAACAGCCACTTCGTTAATCATGGGTGCAGCAATCAGAAACGAAAAAGTTACGCCGAGCGGAATACCCGATTCAACAAACCCAAGAAACAGCGGAATGGCCGAGCAACTACAAAACGGAGTTACGATTCCAAGCGACGAGGCCATCACATTTCCTGTAAAAGTTTTTTTGCCTTCCAGCGCTTTTCGTGTGCGTTCGGGAGTAAAAAATGTGCGGATGATACCTACAAAAAATATAATGAGCGTGAGTAACAACATCACTTTGGGGAACTCAAAAACAAAAAACCACAAGGCTTCTGCCAGATGCGTGCCCTTTGTCATTCCCAACAGCGAAAACACAAACCAGTCGGCAGCGACCCCCAAATTTTTATAAACCAGCCACCACACCGGCAAAAGCAAAACCGGCAGCCAAATCTGCCAATTTTCCCCCGCTATTTTGAATTTTTCATTTTCCATTTTTAATTGCTCTTAAACCAGCCACCTTACCAAATAAAACACTCCAACTCCAATAAACAGCACCGCCACCACCCGCCTGAACCACACTTCGAAGGTTTTGATTTTGTTGTACACACTTCCGATTCCTGAAACGGCATACGCCAGTATCCAGGCAAAAATTATCACCGGAATTCCGGTGGCAATAGCAAAAACCACGGGCAAATAAAGTCCTGATGCACTGGCAACCGTCATCGGCACCAGCATCCCGAAAAACAAAACTCCGCTGTACGGACAAAATGCAAGTGCGAAAATCATTCCCAGCAGAACAGCATCGAAATATCCCCAACTGGTCTTCTTTTCCATTTTTGAGGTCAGCCGACTAACACCCGGAATATTCATTTTGATGATATCGAGCATCAGCAAACCAATGATGATGAGCAGCGGGCCTAACAATTTTTCGCCGTATTGCTGAAAAAAACCAGAGAATTTAAACTGGTCGGCACCGAAAAAAATAACCAGCGGAATTACTGTGTAACTGATAGCCCTGCCCAACGTGTAAAGCAATCCATTGATAAAAACGCGGTTGCGGTTTTCAATGTCTTTGCTGATAAATCCGACTGCCGTAATGTTGGTAGCCAACGGACACGGGCTGATGGCCGTCATTAAACCCAGCACCAGCGCGGTAACCCAGGGTATCGAACTGTTTTCAAGAAGATTGGTGAGGAACTCCATAGTGCTTTTTAATTGTTTAAAGATTTTTTCAGCCCCTGCCCCCATGGGGGTATTTAGTGCAAGCAACTCCAAATGTTGCTTTGAAGCGATTCTCCCCTTGAGGGGATTAAGGGTTGATTACCAGCGGGTCAACCTTTTCTTTTATAATTTTTTTGAATTTATCCGGGTCGGTAACAGCATACAAAAAACCTTCGTTGGTAAGGTTCACCTGTTTATCGCCTTTTACCACCAGCAAAGTTTGTCCCGAAACTTTCAGTTTATGAGCAATCGGTTCAGTCGATTTTTCTTCAAGATTCAGGGTCTGAAATGTGACTTTATCGCCATACAATTCCTTTAAATCGGCTTTTGCTTCGGCTTCCACCGTTTTGCAGGTATTACAACGGGTTTTGTTGTGAAAATAATAGGCTTCAATTTTTGTATTTGTTTGCGAATACGCAAAAACAGGCGCTAAAAAAAGCATAACTAAAATGGTTTTGATAGTTTTCATCGGTTATGTTTTTATTGATTTTTAAGAATGATTTCCTTTAATTCAGCCGCAGAAGGCAGCCTTCCACTGAACATCACTTTTTTATCGATTACCAACGCTGGCGTGCTCATCACACCAAACTGCATGATTTTTAAAATGTCTTCCACTTTTTCAACAGTCGCTGTAATTCCCAATTCAGTAATTGCCTCGTTTGTCAGTTTTTCAAGCGATTTACATTTTGCACAGCCGGTTCCCAAAACTTTTATTTCCATATTCAATTGATTATTGTTCGTTGTTCGCAAAATTACGAACAATATTTTTAAAAATTTTTATTCGTCAATAAAATCTTTGTACAATTTTCTGGCAATCTCCCAGTTTTGGCGGTTGAGGCAGTATTTAATTTTTGGCGCTTCAATTTCACCCTGAATCAGGCCTGCATTTTTTAATTCTTTTAAGTGCTGCGAAAGTGTTGATTTGGCTATTGGCAATTGTTCAGAAAGGTCGCCGCTGTAACAACAGGCTTGCCCGGCTAACATTTCGAGTATGTAAATCCGAATCGGATGCCCCAATGCTTTTGACAACCGTGCCAGTTGTTTTTGTTTGTCAGTAATTACAGTTGAACTCATTTTTCATCTATTTCAGGCAAATATAGTCAAACTGAAATGGATTAAAAAACGGGGTACTGCTGAACAGTCAACCCGTTTTATGTTACTAAATAGTTATATTCAATGAGTTAACGGATTTATTTTAGAAACAATAAAAATTAGCCAACTAAAAATTTGTATTCTTGCATCGATTTTAACCACATTTAAAAATTAAAATTATGGCAACAAAAAAAGCTACCCCTGCTGTTGAAAAAGCTCCTGTGAAGAAAACCGCAGAAAAAGCAGCAACAACCAAAACGACTAAAACCACAACCAAGAAAGCCGTAACCGAGGCTGATATCCGTGCGAAAGCAGAAGAAATTTACCAGTCACGTTTGGCTGACGGTGTTGATGGAACACCTGAAGGCGACTGGAATGCTGCCGAGGAAGCCCTGAAAACAGGAAAAAAGTAAAAATGCACCTTGACCAGTGGGGTTAAGAAGATGAAGAAACAGCTCTTTCGATTAAATTGAAAGGGCTGTTTCTTTTTAAAAACCGATTCTCCGAAAAAGTTCTATTTTTGAAATCTTCCTGAAAAATCAAAATGTATGATGAAAGACAACTTTTATAAAACCTCACTACTCCTACTGTTTGCGACAACCTCCGTTTTTCTTAAGGCACAAACCCCCGACGATGAATTGTACCGCGAAAGTTGCACAAGCATCACCGCCGGATGCCTTGCCACCGACGATGGCTCGGTAATTACAGCCCACACCTGCGATGCCTACTACCGAACCTGGCTGCAGTTTGCTCCGGCACAGAAATTTGAGCGCGACACCACGCACAAAGTTTATTGGGGAACCATGCACACACAAACTGCCTGGAGCATGGACAAAGTGGAACTAAAAGGTGAAATACCTGAAGCTGACAGCACTTTTGCCTACCTCAACACGGCGTATCCGTGCATCAACGAAAAACAACTGGCCATTGGCGAAACCACCATCAGTGGGAAAAAAGAATTGAAAAACGAAAAAGGGCTTTTCCTGATTGAAGAACTACAACGTGTTGCATTGCAACGTTGTACCACTGCACGAGACGCAATAAAACTGATTGGCGTGCTTATAAAAGAATATGGTTATGGCGATGCCGGCGAATGTATTACCATTGCCGACAAACACGAAGTTTGGCAGATGGAGATTTTTGGTGAAGGCCCGTCGAAAATTGGTGGTGTTTGGGCGGCGCAACGCATTCCCGACGACCATGTTGGTATTTCGGCCAATATTTCGCGCATTGCTGAAATAAAAACCGATGAGCCCGATTTTTATCTGTATTCCGAAAATGTATTTGATGTTGCCCGCGAACTAAAATTCTGGGATGGCGAAAAACCTTTCAAATTCTGGGAAGCTTACGGCGGGGTAACCAAGCCGTTTGCTATTCGCGAATACTTTGTTTTCAGCACTTTGGCTCCTTCGTTAGGGTTGAAATATGAAAGCCCTGAGTTGCCTTTTTCTGTTCAACCTGAACAAAAAGTAAACATCAGGCAAATACTTGAACTCTACAGAACTACATACGACAGTACGGAATGGGAAATGATTCGCAACCTGAAAGTTCCGCTGAAAACCAAAGACAAGGACGAAAAAGAAAAAGTGGATACAATGGTGAGTCCGGCGGCACACCCGTGGCTGGCCACCGAAAAACGCGACCTGCTGAACGCACTCGAAAAAGATGCTGTGGTTTTTAACCGCCCCATTGCTGTGCAATATTGTGCCTACTCTTGGGTGGCACAATTGCGCGACGAACTGCCCGATGAAATTGGAGGCCGTTTGTTTTTCAGTTTCGATGTGCCGACTTTAAGCCCGCGCATTCCGATTTATTGTGGTAACCTCGAACTGCCTGAAAGTTTTAATTATTGTGGACAAGATCATTACAGTCGCGAATCGGCGCTGTGGGCATTTCGCCAAACCAACCGGCTGGCCATGGTAAACTGGAAAATTGGAAAAGAAACATTGGTTCCTGAAGTACTGAAAGAAGAAAACAAGCTGTTTGAAGAAGTTGATTTTATTGAAAAACGGGCAGCTGAACTTCATAATCTGGATATAAAAAATCTCGAAAACGGACAAAAAACAAAACTCAGTAATGAGTTTTTAACCAATTACACCAACACAGTTGCCCGCTCGGCAACCGAAAAATGGTGGGAACTGGGTGGCGATTTGTGGGTAAAAATGCGGTGGAAATTTTAACTACAGACAATGAAAACATACATCGACCTTTTAAAGCAACTCATTGCCACTCCTTCCATCAGCAAAGAAGAAGAAAAAGCGGCAGCGGTTATCCAAAATTTTCTGAAAGAAAAGGACATTCCGTACAAAACTACTGATAATAATACCTGGGCTTTTAACAAAAGCTATTCAAAAGAAAAGCCCACAATTATGCTCAACTCGCACATCGACACAGTAAAACCGGCGAAAGATTATACCAACGACCCGTTTACTCCGATTGAAGAAGACGACAAGCTTTTCGGACTGGGCAGTAACGATGCTGGAGGCCCGCTGGTGGCGCTGTTAGCCACTTTTGTTCATTTTTACGAACGCACCGATTTACCTTTTAACCTTACTTTCGTAGCATCAGCTGAAGAGGAAATCTCGGGCAGCCGCGGACTTGAAGTCGTTCTCTCCAAACTTGGCCCGGTTGAATTTGCCATTGTTGGCGAACCCACCAAAATGCAATTGGCTATTGCCGAAAAAGGATTGCTCGTGCTCGATTGTTATGCCAGTGGAAAATCGGGGCACACCGCACGCAACGAAGGTGAAAACGCGTTGTACAAAGCCATCGACGATATTCAGATATTACGCAATTATAAATTCGAAAAAGTTTCGGATGTGCTTGGCGAGGTTAAAATCTCGGTAACCATGATTGAGGCCGGAACCCAGCACAACGTGATTCCCGAAGTGTGCCATTTTGTAGCAGATGTGCGTACCAACGAGTTTTACAAGAATAAAGATGCTGCTGAAATTATTGGCGGTTTGATTCAGTCGGAAGTTGTACCGCGCTCGGTACGGCTGAATTCTTCGGGTATTTCGGAACATCACCCGTTTGCAAAACTTGTAAATTCGAAAGGGATACCGAGTTACGGTTCTCCCACCACTTCCGACCAGGCGATCATTCCGTTTCTGTCGGCAAAAATGGGCCCCGGCGACTCAGCCCGTTCGCATACGGCTAATGAGTACATATTTAAAAGCGAAATTTTAGAAGGAATAAAAATGTATATCGAACTGCTTGAAGAACTTGTTCTTTAAGACAGATGTCGGATACTTGATACTTGATACATGATTATGACTCAACCTAACAATCCGTTACACGGCAAAACCCTCGAAGCTATTATGGTTTATCTTGTTAGTTTTTATGGATGGGAAGAACTTGGAAAACGCATCAGAATCAACTGTTTCAGGATTGACCCAAGTATTAAATCGAGTCTTGTATTTCTGCGCCGCACACCCTGGGCACGCAAGGAAGTTGAGGATTTGTATATTGAGACCATCAGAATATCCTACTAAACAATATTCGCTGAAACTCCGGCAAATAAAAAGAATCACCACGTTGTATTGTATAAAATTGTGCCTAATTTCAGCGCAAAAAAAATGAAATCAGAGCCTGTTAAAACAGAATATGCCCCTGCCGAAAGAGCTGACATAGAAACGTTGATGAACCAGCAAAACGAGATTCTGAAAAATCCGCTGTTGGTAAATCTGTCGAACTCTGTTTCGCAAATGTTGCTCGTTTTAAACCAACAGCGCCAGATAATTTACACCAATAAAGCCTTTACTGATTTTCTGGGGTTGCCCGAATTTAGTTCTTTGATCGGGAAACGTCCCGGAGAAGTAGTTAACTGTATTCATGCATCACAAACTGAGGGAGGCTGCGGCACCACAGAATTCTGCCGGAAATGTGGTGCAGTAAATGCAATTCTCGAATCGCAATCGGGTACTGCATCAGAAAAAGAGTGCCGTATTTTAACCAGCGAAAACGACGCTTTCGATTTTCGTGTAACCGCTTCACCATTCGAAACATCCAACGAAAAGCTTACTATTTTTGCTATCAACGACATCAGCAATGAAAAAAGGAAGCAAACACTCGAACGCGTATTTTACCACGACGTATTAAACAGCGCTGGTGGAGTTTCAGGGTTATCAAGCGTAATCTCCAACTTCCAGGATTTAAAAGAAGTTAAACGAATTGCGCGGTTAATAAACAAAGCATCAGAGAATCTGATTAATGAAATTTTAACGCAACGCCAAATCAGTGCAGCTGAAACCGGCGACATTCAACCCGAAATATCAGAAGTTAACTCCATTAAAATTCTGAAAGATTTGGCCGATTTATACTCACAACACGAAAGTATTGCCGGCAAATTTATCGCTATCAGCAGCAAATCTTTAGTCACCAAGCTTAGCACCGATGCGGTTTTACTCAGAAGAGTAATTGGCAATATGATTAAAAAT
>DYSZ01000289.1 GCA_020726265.1 Draconibacterium orientale | reverse complement strand
CAGGCTTTTGAAGTTTTTTGATTTCTCCTTTCGTCGGGGTGACAAGATTTGAACTCACCTTTATATAAGCCTTTTTATCAATGATTTACATTGTTTTAACTTTTACGGTTCACCGTTTAGTTCACAGTCATAAAAGAACGAATTATTTTGTAAAAATAATCCAAACTTCTAAATTAGAATTAGTTTGCCTTGATTTAATTTTTATTTTTTTTTAAATTTCAAAAAAAGAAAGTTCGTATCAGGATTCGTACTGCTCCTCTTTATTGCCTGTAAATTGTAAGCATTCGCTGAACCCCGTGTTTTAATTCTCTTATTGGTCATTAGGTTTGTTGGTTTGATTTTAAAGACAATCGACATGCTAAACGAGAAAAAATTTCGGGCAATTTATTGTGAGTTTCTGGAATCTGGGTTGACCACCCGTGATTATTGCCTTAATCAGCAGATGAACGAGGCCAAGTTTTATTATTGGCAGAACAAGTTGAAAGGGCAGCTTCCGCCCAAAAGGGGATTTGTGCCGGTAATTTTTGAGAATGAACAAAAAGCCTGGCCATCCCAAGTTCCGGTTCCGGTGCAGAAACAAAAGGAACCCTTTTTAACCCCGGCAGCTATTGACAAAACCATTTCGTGCGAGATAAACTACCCCAACGGTGTCTGTGTAAAACTGAACGGTTTGCCGGACGCACAGATGTTGAAGTCGCTGTTGGTTTTAGCACGCCGGTAGGATGTTCAGCCTCACCTCGTCGATGCGATATTATCTGTATTCGTATCCAACAGATATGCGCAGGAGTTTTTACACCCTGAGCGGAATGGTGACCAACCTGATGGGGCGCAACGTGCAGGACGGGGATGTGTACATATTTATAAACCGCCCGTGTACCAGTATAAAAATCCTGCATATGGAATGTGGTGGGCTGGTAATCTATCACATGAAACTGGAATCGGGCGCTTTCAAACTACCGGTTTTTGATGAAAACACCAACACATTCCAAACCAGCTGGCACGATTTGATGACGATGGTTCGCGGTGTTTCTTCGGATGGAAAAGCGGACAAAAAAAGATGGGAAAAATCTCCTGAATAGCCCGTAATATCAGGGTTTTTGTTTGGTTTTCCGACGGATATTCAGTATCTTCGGGCCATTGAAAAACCAGAGAAAATGACCGTTGAAGAAGAGCTTTTTTTACAACAAATACTGGAGCACCGGGATGAACTTTTCCGGGAAACTTCCAGACTGAAAAGCCAGCTCTCCGATTATCAAAACTTCGAATCAGAGAGGGCCTCTTACGAAAAACATCTCTCTGAGAAAGACCAGACCATCATTAAGCTCAAACAACAAATTGAGATGCTCCAGCGAAAGATATGGGGCAAATCCAGCGAAAAATACATTCTCGAAGACCCGCAACAACGCAAGCTCGATTTTGAGGGACTCGACCTGCTTCCCGAGGAAAAAGAACTGGCCACCAGCGCCAAAGAGGAAATAGAACAATACAAAACTATCCGTGTTAAAGTAGAAGACAAAAGCCACCCGGTGCGCAAACCGCTGCCCCAAACCCTTCCCAGGGAAGAAACCCATATTTATCCTGAAAATATCAATTCTGAAAACTGGACAGAACTTGAACCGGAGATTACAGAAATTTTGGAACGCGACCCTGCCCGCTGGTATGTGCGCCGCATTATCCGTCACAAATATGTATTGAAGGACAAAGGCGTGGTTTTGGATACGGAAAAGCAAATCATCACAGCTCCCATGCCCGTACTCCCAATTGCAAAAAGCTACGCAGGGGCAACCTTACTGGCCGATATCGTTATTGACAAATATGTAAACCATCTTCCTTTTTATCGTCAGATACAGATGTTCAAACAGCAGGGCATATCCATTGCCCCGGCAACCATCAATGGCTGGTTCAGCAATGTGGCCGACCTGATGAGACCTGCATATTACAGGTTAAAAGAACTGGTTTTGCATTCGGGCTACATTCAGAGCGATGAAACCACCATTCCTATTATCAACAACGAAAAACACAAAACGATAAACGGGTACATCTGGATGATACGGGCGGTAACCGAAGAACTGGTTTTCTTTCATTACGATTATGGTTCGCGGGCACAAAAAGTAGCATTGCAATTATTTAAAGATTACCAGGGTGTGATACAAACCGATGGTTACGCTGTTTACGACATTTACGAAAACAAAAAGGGTGTCCTTCCTATCGGATGTTGGGCACACGCACGCCGTAAATTTGAAGAA
>DYSZ01000288.1 GCA_020726265.1 Draconibacterium orientale | reverse complement strand
TTCCATTGGTAACAGTTGTTTCTTTATGACAATCAATACACTCAAACCGACCATTACTTTTCTTCCAATATCTAATTGAGCCACATATTGGACATTCAAAGCCATGAGCCCATCTAATAGCTACCAAATAGTCAATACAATTTTGCTCTGTCTTAAATAACTCTTCAAACTCTATCTGATTCAGTGGATATTTCATCCACCAAAAATAGCAAATTTCTACGGGAGATGTTCAGATAACCCATTAAATATTTTACTTTTTTATGTCATTTAGTTTGCGAAAACAGACTTCGACCGCGCTCAGTCTGACAGTCACCCTGAGCGTAGTCGAAGGGTGTTAGTAAATCAGTTTCTACGAACTTTTATCTTATCAAAAATTGATTCCATTTTAGTAATTCAAAACTTTTGACGTCCAAAGTGGTTTTAATTAAAATTGAAAAACCATGAAGCAGCAATCAAAGAACTGGCAAATCAAACTGGGTATTTTTCTGATGATTTTTTCGGGGGTGTTTTTTGCCGCTACTTTTATAATTCCCCTGTGTGAGCTGTCATCAAAAACAAAACTGATTGCCATTACCACAAGTCTTGTTTTGATAGAAGTTGTTTTTTGGGCCGGCGGACTGCTTGTTGGCAAAGAGTTGTTTACCAAATACAAACAAAATCTGAACCCTAAAAACTGGTTCAAAAAGAAAAATGAACCCGATTTATCGGATTAATCCACTACTAACCAAACTCCAACCTGAAATCAATACTGATTTCCTTTGCCTTCTTTTAAAACAAATCGGAGGTAAACTTGTATTATTGTTGAAGCAATTACAAACAACCTATGGAAGCAAATTCGCAAAAATTAAAATCGGGTGTTCTCAGCCTTGAACCTGTTGCCGGACAGCTGGGTTTCGACCAGGCAAAACACCTGCTCAACCGCACATTATTTGGGGCGCGCCTATCTGAAATTCAGTTTATACAGACAAAAACAGCAGAAGAAGCACTTGATTTTTTATTGTATGAACCCGGGGAATCGCTGTTACCGCCGCTGGGAGTAGAAGAGTCGGACAAAGAAGTGCCTGTGGGAACAACCTGGGTAAACCAGGTTTTTAACTACGACTTTGGGTCAGAGCGTCATCACAACTGTACAAGCTGGTGGTTGGGCCGTATGTTTAAACAACAATTTAACCTGAAAGAAAATATGGCGCTTTTCTGGCACAACCATTTTGTAACAGAAAAAGATGTTGTAACAAACAGTAATTACTATTACCAGTACAGCAACCTGTTGTACGATCAGGCACTCGGAAATTTCAGAACCCTTACCGAAGCTATTACCATAAACCCTGCAATGCTTAAATATTTGAATGGAAATGAAAATGTAAAAGGTTCGCCGAATGAAAATTATGCCCGTGAACTTTTTGAGCTTTTTACCATTGGAAAAGGCCCGCTGATTGCCGAAGGAAATTACACCAACTACACCGAACACGATATACGCGAAGCAGCAAAAGTACTTACAGGCTGGAAAACCAGCACCCAGTTGAACGGTTCGTATTTTAATGCCGATAAACACGACAAAACCACAAAAACTTTTTCGGAGATCTACGATAACCGAAGTATTGTCAACGCCAACGAAAATGAGTATAAAGAACTGATTTCGATTGTTTTTGAAAAGCGGGAAACAGCACATTTTGTGATTCGGAAACTCTATCGCTGGTTTGTTTACCACCAGATTGACGAATCCATTGAAACAGGCATTATTGAACCACTCGCCACGCTGTTTATCGAAAACAACTTCGAATTGAAGCCAGTGCTGAAAATGCTGCTTTGCAGCGAACATTTTTTTGATACAAACCTTCGCGGTGGAAATATAAAAAACCCGCTGCAATTAGTGGTTGGATTTCACCGTCATTTGGAATATTCTGACCCAGGAGCCGAAAACCTTGTCGCTCAATACTCCATGTGGTATTGGATGTACAACCAGGCAAAAGCACAGGACCTCAGGCTTGGAAACCCACCCGATGTGGCTGGCTGGCCGGCATGGTATCTGGCTCCGGCTTTTAACCAACTCTGGATTAACAGTGTTACTGTTCCGTTGAAAGCAAACTTTGTAAAAGCCATTGTTTTTAATGGCTTTCGCCCCGTTACCGGTTTCGAAAAGCAATTTATCGATCCATTTAAAGTTGCCTGGCTAACACCCGATCCTTCTGATATCAATGTTTTGCTGAATACAATTACAGCGTTGCTGTTGCCTTTGCCCGCCACAG
>DYSZ01000111.1 GCA_020726265.1 Draconibacterium orientale | reverse complement strand
ACGGGGTATAAAGTAATCCAACCAGATTACTCAACCCAATAATCACGTAGGATAAAAATGCGCCTGCTTTTAACTGATTGATTTTCATAAATCCGTTTTTTTCGAAAGGATGAGATTACGTATATTTTGATGAATTTTGCTTTCAGAAATGCTGATTTCATTGTCGTAAATTGCCGAATTTAGCATCAGCGCCATGGAGGTATAAATCAGAATACTCGTTGGCATTTGCCCCAAAACCATGTTTCCATAAGAGGCGGCCATAATTCCAAACATGCCACAGGTAAGCGCCGCAATCTTCATTTTAACCTGTGGGTCGCGAATATTGAACATTACATTCCATGATGCTTTAATAACAATGTAAAACAGTATAAACAAGTGAAGTGTGAGCCCAACAATTCCCTGTTCGGCCCAAATGAGAACATACCAGCTATCGGGTGGCGTGTTGGTTAAGAAGGCATTGGGCAGGTATTTCCGAGCTTTACCACCTGCATGTCCAATTCCGCCTCCAAATGGTCGGGTTGCAAGATATGCTTTGAATTTTTTCTGGTTTTCGAGCCTGACCTGTAGCGATGGATTATTGGGGTCGAAAGCAGATCGCATTCTGCGTATCTCAGGATTATCCTGTCCGATCATTGTGAATTTAAAAAAGACAACAAATGCTACAAGCAAAATAAAGCCTGAAACCATAACCCAAATATTTTTTTTGAGAATAAAATACAATGCGAAACCCACAAAAGGTACACTTAAGGCTCCTCTTGTCCCTGAGATAATTAAACCATAAAAACCCAACAAGGCAACAACGATAAAAAATATCTTTTTTTGCCATTCTTTTAATCCAATTGCTAAAATTAAAGCTACGACTGCAGAATATCCCTGATTTGCACCAAACTGTCCCGCATCGCTTAAAAATGAGAAAACCCGGAGCTTTCCAAAAAGAATATGTGTTGTACGATTACCCTCAATATTTAGCCATTCCTGTTCCCACGGGTCAACTCCAATTGTGTTTTGCATTATTCCTTTTAGAGTGGCCAAAACCGAGAATATCCCCCATATATAGAAAAAAATATCCAATTTCCTATTTTTGTCTATCAACAATAGTGTGAGTGGAATTAACAAAAACATATAAATTGAACTACCTCTTCCGCTAAACCAAGCTTCGGCGCTTTGTGCTTCAGGATTAACCAGTTGAAACAGAGCATATAATAACCAGATGGATGCCAGAACCATTATATCTTTTTTGACAGGGGTCCAATCGATTCGTGTGTAAAACTGTTTGAAAAAAAGTGCCAAAAAAGTTAGAATAAGTAGGGCATCCATGCCTAATCCCACCTGCAATCCAGGCAAATACCTTCCTATTCCCAACAGCAAAAAACCTGCAGCAACAGCAGTATAAAAACCTACTATCGGATTCATGAAAAGCAGGTATAAATACAACATACTGAAAGGGAGTACAATAAGCGCAATTCCAGAAATGATTCCGAATTTTGCGATGATCAAGGCAGAAATGAGGTAAACGCCAAATATTGAAATCAATACAAATGGTGACCTGATTCTGTCGGCACCGACATATTTTTCAAAAGGATTTAATACGATCTGCCTCATTTTCTGTAATGATATAGTTAAAACTAAATATGAGTTTTAGAGCTCAGTTGAAATCGGACAATATTTTTCATCTTTTGTCTGAACCAGCTTCTTTTTCGCGGCAAATCACCCAGCACCGATTCAATTTCACAAAGTTCAACACCATTTAAAATAAAGAATGGTTTATGCGTTGTATATTTCATAATTGAATTTATTGCTATTTTATCAGCATCACTCCAGGAGCGGTTTGCCCTGCATACCAGCAATGAGATATTTATTGAAGAAATGAGTCCTGATGGCAGCGGATAATACAAAATGGGTGGTATTTCAATAATAATATAATCGGGTTTTGGATTTAACTGAATGTGATTTGCTTTCAATAAATCATCAATATTTTCTGAATTAAAGTACTTCTCATCAGTATTAAAATACGAAAATTCATTCGTCGATATGCAATTCTCACTTGTTTCTAAGAAGGTGCTCGAATAATCAATCCGCGCATCAGGGTATCCCAGCAACCTGCCCAGCTGCAATGCTGAACGTTTTTTTCTTATCTCAACCGGTTCCGAACCGGGAGGTGGAGTGTCATTCTGACCGTTTTGTTCCATCCAATTCTGATAAATTGATTCACGTGAATATTCAAGAACAAAAACTTTTTTTCCTTGCTGTTTTAGTTTTTTTGCAAGGTTTGCTGTTATTGTTGTTTTTCCTTCGTTACTCGAAGTACTGAAAATCAGTAAATTTTTTGGGTTTGCGTGATTATTATCGGCTAGTTGTTCTATATTCTGAATAATTATTTCAAACAAACGATTCACTATGTAATGTATGTTGAATTTTTTAGCACGAATCATAATTTTAGGAATTGTACCAATGTTATTCAGTTCAATCATTTTTGCCGCCTTTTCCGGGTTTCTCAAATTATTATCGAAGTATTCAAGTGCAAGAATTGTTGCCAAAACAAATATAAATCCCATCATTGCGGCCATCACAATCATTATTTTCCGTTTAGTGGGAATCGGAGAAAGCGGGAAATAGGGTGGATCGGTAATTTTAATAATCGAAGCTATTTCGTTATCCTGTAATTTAAGTTTGGCAAGATTCAGCCCATATAAAATCGATAAATATTCTCTTTCCGCAACCGAAATCTCTCTTTCAATTCGTTTTACGGTTGCTCCTGCCGGAGCATATATAGAATATTGTTTCTGAAATTCATCGATTCGGTTTGAGAAAACTTCAAGTCCTGCACGCAAATTTTCTGCTTCAACAACATTGTCCAGCCATTCCGTTAACAAATTATCAAGTGGCAGGCCTTCTGGGGTGTTGCCATAATTATAAAAGTCAGTAATATCGTTTTTTATTTCTTCCTGAAGTATAAGCGATTCTGATTTTAATTGGTTCAGATTCTCAGGAATACTATCGTCAGGTGATACGGTTTCTGCCAAAGCAATCTGGTATGTTAAATTTCCCAGCTTGTTTTTCATTTCAATAATTTTATCGCTTTTCAACTGCACCCTGCCCTGTATTCCAAGCTTATCTTCAAGACGAGTTATTGCAGCTTCGATACCGGTAAGTTTTATACGCATGTTGTGATATGCCACATCCAAATCTTCTTTTACAACTGCAACAGCTTTACTTTGCTCATAATAGTTAATAATCTTGTTCGCTTTGTTAAATTCGAGTAATTTATCTTCAGCTAATTTCAAGCGGTTTGAAGCAAGACTTGCCTGATGTTCGAAATATTTTACCACCTCATCAGATCGGTTTTCTTTAATCTCGCGATAGTTTCTGGCAAGAACATTGGTTAGAATGATCAAGGTTTGCTGGCATATTCCAGGATCGTTAGTTTCAAATTTAAGCTGCACTAAATCGCTGTTTGAAATCCGCCTTACCTGTACTTCAGAAATAGCTTTAATTGAATAATATGGATTGGGATAATGAAGCAACTCGTACACAAAATTTGTATCACTGCTTTCCATTAATTTCGTCAAATTCAAAACGGTTTGTTCATAATCTTCTTCATTTATATATGAAGGTACTTCTAGCAGAATATCGGCATTAGCAGCCAGATATATTGAAAATGAATCGATCTCGGTTGTTAATTGAGCGGTTGTGTCAATCTCATTTAATATCTTAGAGTTGTCCGATTTTTTTGCATTTCCTTTTGCAACGTATGAATAAATTTTATTTGGAACCAATTTTTTAAAATAGTTGTATGCTTCTTTTGAAATATACTTTGAATCCGGATTTTTGAGCATCAGGTGCTGGCTTAGCAGCCTTATTCCTACTTCTTTTTTTGTTTTATTTGATTTAATAATGTTAATCAAATTATCATAAGCTGAATTGGTCATGAAGTAATTGAATGTTTTGTCCATTTCGACTCCTGAACCAGTGGCTATTCCTGTGAATACTGTAGTATCGGATGCATATCTGTAATTGGGATTTCTGGTTAAATAAGCAACCAAAATTGCAAGTGCAACGGGTGTAAGTAACAACAAAACTTTATTCTTCCACAACAGCCTGATTAAGTCGATTAATTTCATAACTGTTTGATTTATTTAGTATTTGAAATGTTAAATTTAAATCCTACAATCTCTTCCAAAAGCATATAAGCTGTAATAAATTCAATACGGGCAACTTCAAATTCAGTTTGGGCCGATTCGTAAATGCCTGAAATTCTTGTGTATTCGCTAAGGTTCGTTACCCCATTTTGAAATTCTTTTTCCACAAGCAAATTGTTAGCACTAATTAGTGCCATATATTTTGCTTTTATTTTCAGAAGGTTTTGTTTAAGTACCAGTTCATTGTATTGTTTGATTACAAGCTGACGAACTTCCTTTTTTTGAAACATAGCCATGCTTTCAGCCTGCGCAATTTCTGTTTTTGCCATATTTACCTGGTTTTTGCGCTCTACAAGATCTATGATCGGGAATTTCATATAAGCCCCGACTCCCCAATTCCATTGGTTGGTTTGGGTTGCGAAATAGTCAGGGTTTTGCCCCTCGGCTGTGTTGGTGGAAAAATTATTAAATGTTCCATACCTGATGTCGCTTTGTACTCCTATATTTCTTAACCAGTACGATTGTTCCGCACTTAGTTTGCACTGATTTACAACAACCTGTAAATCGCGGAAACGCACATATGGGTCATGAATAAGAGCTGAATCGATTAATGCACTTAACGGTTGCAGTTTTTCCACGATATCTTCGTTTAGTGGGTCAAACATTGTTACTTCCTGCGATTTAACACAAATCGAAAGAAAAATCATTATAAAAATGATGCTGCCCTTTTTTATTGAATTGAAACTGAAACAGGAATTTTTCATATTCATCTTTTTTCAGGCGTTGCCCATTGCAACATTACGTTTTATTTGAAATACAGTTTTAAACAAATTTTCGAAAACAAAAATGTTTAAACCCTTCACTGCGATTGATTCATCGATGAATTTAAACATTTTCCTTCTGAAATACCGCAGGTATTGTTCGTAAAATAATCCAGATGTCTTTCCAGAACGAAAACCGACTATTGGCAATCTCCACATATTTATTATCGAGTTGTTTGCGTTCTTCGGGCGACATTTTCGATGATTTTCCGCGGGCTTCCACCTGCCATAAGCCTGTTATGCCAGCTGGTCCATTAAATCGGTCGGTCCATTCATCAGTTGTCAGTAATTCAGCTTCGTACAATGGCAAGGGTCTGTTTCCCACAATAGACATATCGCCTTTGATTACATTTATCAACTGAGGTAACTCGTCAATGCTTAACTTTCTTATTATTTTTCCAACCTTAGTTATGCGTGGGTCGTTGTCGAATTTCACAAAGGCGCTTTCCTGTTTGTTCTTTTGTTTCTGAATGTGGTGTCGTTCGTCAATTACCATGTCGTCGCCATATAAAATGGTTCCGTCGGTTTCGTTTTTTTTAACTTCAGAATTTACCTGAATGTTAGTTTTTAGTTTTGGTTGTTCTTCTTTTTTATACTGGTTCAGATGCTCGAATTCTTTGAGCCGTTTATCTGCATCGGGATACATCGAGCGCAGTTTCAGAAAATTAAATATCCGATATCCGGTTCCAACGCGTTTCGATATGTAATAAACTTTCCCATTTGATTCGAGCCTGATGGCAACAATAAAAATCAGCAACAACGGTGAAAAAATAAGTAATGCAAAACTTGCAACCACAACATCGAAAGTTCGTTTGAAAAACGGGGTTTTATAAATGCCTTTTTCAGTTTTACTGGCATCTTTATGTATCAGCATCATTTGCTGTTTGAGTACTTTCAAAAATTTAATACGGTTGTAAAGCGTTTCGACATCTACAGGTTTTACATATATGTCACCTATTTTTTGTTTTAATGCCTGCTGTATTAATTCGTTCGTTTTGGCATTTGTAAGCACCAGGTAAGGAATGTCATTATTCTGATCGAAACTTGACACAACAATTTGGTGATAATCTAGTCCGTTAATTCCCGGAAGTTCCTGTTCGCAAACAATTCCATCAACAGAAAAGTTTGTTTTGAGCCACTCTGATGCCTGAAGCGGATTTTTGAAATGATTAAAAATAAACAGATCGGATTTAGCCGAGAAATCGTCAATGATTTTTTGGTCGCTTCCAATATAAACCAGATTCAGTTTTGATTCTTTGTCGGTTTTCATGCGGAAGTAGTTTATCGTTGAAGAATACGCTCAACTCTGATTAATAGTTCTTCAGGATTAAAAGGCTTTACAAGGTAGTCCTCAGCGCCCATTTTTAAACATTTTATACGGTCGGCACTACTGTCTTTACTACTCAGCACCACAACTGGTATATCTCTGAAAAAACCGCTTTCTTTTACTCTTTGAATAAACTCGATACCATCCATGTTGGGCATTTGCAAATCGGTGATAATCAAATCAGGAACATTCCCGGCATGTAACCAGGTTAGCGCTTGTAGCCCGTCTTCCTGCGTCGATACCTCGTAAGTTTTGTTTAAAATCTGAACAATAATTTTACTGATTGAAGGCTTGTCGTCAATAATTAAAATTTTTTTCATGTTGATCTAATGTAATTTTTTTGTTATCATATATAAACAAAAATAAGTAATATTTTTAGAATCAGTACTATGATTGAATTTCTGCGCGAATATTATCAACACTCCGGGCATTTAAAATATTTACGGGTGAAAGAAAACACTCGCATAAATAAATGCAATCGTTTCACTGATAACAGATCGGACGCCGTTACTTGTTTCCCACCATTTTTTTATGTTATAACCTTTGTCATTTATGGCAACCACGCCAACCTTAAAATTGTTTCCCAATGCTTTCTGAAACAGAAACTGGCTTCTTTTCGCATGGCAACCAACACTAAGAATATCCAGCTTCATTGCCTTTGTGTTTTGTTCTTCGAACCAGCTTTTCAGATTTAATGCGGAAGTATATGTGCGGTCTTTTAAAACGGGTTGTCCGTTAATTAAAATCAAATTAGCGGAGTCGAAACCCAGTGCGATAAAAGTTGCATAGGTAATTTCTGCCATTGTTTTTTTACCAGCTATATAATGTCCTGAAGGTAACCTGCCTCCTGAAACGATTATGGCTTTGTATTTATGTTGTCCGAAAAACTCAATGGCCTGCTCTACTGCATAATCAGGCATCTGTCCATCTAAAACAAGATAGCCTTCAAAATGTGGATGACTTTTACTCAGATATACAGGAAAACTGGTAAACGAAAAATACAATATCAAAAACACAAAAAACAGTATAAAAATCTTTGCAGGCCCGGTTAAGCGTGTGCACTCCTTTTTTTCAAAAATCCTTATACCAAATTTCATTTCATCAATTGTTTACCTGTTGCAAAGCCTTTTCAATCCGCCAAATATAGTTGTCTATCTCAACTGGCGACTCGAAACCCACAATCATCATATCCACGCTTCCAAGCCCAAGTACAAACCTGAGCGAATCGTCAATTTTCTGACTGTCGTTTTTCAGCTTTCCATCGCCCACCAATTTCATCCCGATTACTCCTTTTCCGGCGTTGTGCAGCTGTTGAATCACTTCCACAACCTCTTTCGGATCAGGTTTATCCATCGCCATTCCGTAGGGATTAATGCGAACATGAATGACATCGACCCACGAACTTTTCACTGCATCTTTCATCGCATCAAGCGAATGAACCGATACACCGTGCGCCTTAATTATTCCCTTCGATTTAAGATTTTCAAGAATATCCATTTGCTTTTTCTGGTTAACCGTCCAATTGGCATCTTCCATACAATGAATTTGCACAAGGTCGATATAATCTGTTTTCAGCTCTTTTCTGAACCTGTCAACCACCAAATTTGCATCGGGTCGTTCTGGTTCCGGAATACCACCACCGCGAACCCAGATTTTTGAAGTGATTGTAACTTTGCTGCGGTCCATTTCGCGTAACGCTTCTGAAACTATGCCATGCGTTCCGTAGGTATCGGCGCAATCAAAATTTCTGACACCCTTGTTGTAGGCATGAATGAGCATATTCATACTTTTTTCTTTATCTTGTCTGGTAAGAAATGATGTGCGATTACTTCCATGAACGCCGGTACCAACACCCAAAAGAGTGGTTTCAATCCTTGACTTCCCCAGTTTTACCAGTTGCAAGGGGTTGTTCCCGGCAAACCGCCCGGGATTTCCGGCTAACAACGGGTTTGAAAACATGAGGTGAGCAGTGCCAAGTCCGAGGGCACCCAAAAATTTTCTCCGATCAATATTAATTGTTGTCATACAATTTAATTGGTTAAAGTTTGACCGACATAAAATTATTGAAATCTTCCAATCACAATCATTCCAAATCAGATTATCACTGATTTCTTTGAAATTTGGGGTATTAAAAAAGGGAATCCTTTCTGATTCCCTTTATCGCTGTTTTATTATGAAAAAGTGCTGTATTCAAAAATGCTTTTTTTCTTCTGTTGTCCTATCAACTGAATTTTCATGCTTTAATGAATCAACAGTGGGTACTTTTTTAACTTCCTCGCTGAAATAAACCGACTTTGCAGCCGATTTAACAGCGTTCGTGGTTGTTGTAATCTTGTGAACCGGATTTGATGTTCTGAAGATATCGATTTTATGTCCGATTTTTAATCCGAGAATGTAGAAGATCGATGAGAGAAGAATGATTGCTTTCATAATTGTTTTGTTTTCTGGCTTTCAAAAGTTCAATTTTGCAAACTAATTTACGCAAATCATTTTAGCGGTGGAAATAATATCTATGAACTGACGAAATTTTTCTGCCAATGGCGTTTTTTTTTCTGCGAACGAATTTTTACGACCGTTCTAAATGCAAAAACAGGCCACAATAAATGGCCATAAGTAAGATCATTTCTGTTGTGCAACGCTTTTTAGCAACGATGATTCAGTTATTTTTGGTTGCTATTCAGAAAAGAATGAACGCTGTTGTTTCTATGATAAAGAGCAGCTTAATGAGGAACAACTGTAATCATTTTATCAATGCAGTACAAATGATAAACACTGATTGATTATACTAAAAACGGGATAAATTTCTGCAAAATTTAGTCAGAAAATGGGGGCAAACAACATTCTCCACAAACCTTTGTTGAAACAATTCTATAATAGGTTTTTGAAAATAAAAAGAAGCATACCAAATTGGGTAAACCAACACTCAAAAGGTATGCTTTAAATAAAAATCAGCAAAGCTGAAATTCAAAAGCTAAATTACGAAAGATATAAGTAAGAGAAACTTCGGATCCGGCGATAAAGCAATCACAAAAAGGAGAATGTTACCTGTTTTTTATGGATGCATCGCATTTTATCCTGCACCCTTTTATTTGTGCCCTTTGGTGCATATCGCGGTTGTTTATCAAAGCATCGTCCGGGCGCATCAGGATCAATGTGTTGGGTGTAGTGGATGCAATCTCATAAGAGGTCATAACATGATGCAACACTACAACATATAAATGCCCAAACCCTTGTTGTTTTTTTAACTCTTATAAATGAACGCTTTGCGGACAAACCCGTGAAAATAGTGCTGGATAATGCTCGTTATCAACACTGCAAGTTCGTCCAAGGGACAGCAAAAGACTTGGGGATTGAGCTTTTGTTTTTACCTTCCTATTCGCCGAATTTGAAAATCATAGAACGATTATGGAAGTTTACCAAGAAAAAATATGATACGCAAATTCTCGATTAGAATCAACATTGTTTTCTGGCGTTGTGCAGGCAGGTTATTCTGATGTGGATTGAAAAGGGGTATATCAGTTTGCAGACGGTTTATATTGATGGTACGAAAATGGAATCTCGAGTTGGGCGTTACACCTTGTAAAACAGCTTGACTTTACAAAAAATACTGCTTAAAAGTTAAAAAAAAGAAAGCTGCCCTTTTTTAGATTTTGGACAGCTTCCTTTTTATTCTTTACTCATCGTATGACTCAAAGTCATACGATAAGTATTTTAAAGTTACAACTTCACCGTTGTTTTTACATCGTTTGCTTTTTGCGATTCGTAGCTGACTGTAATTTCACCTTTGCCTTCAACCAGAAATTGGTATTCCACATTTCCGTAGCTGGGTATCGCGAGAAACTGAATTTCAGGTTTTTGTTCCTTGTACGAAACTTTGTTCAGCCTGAAATCCTGCATTTTTCCACCGGCAACCACTTTTCCACCGGTTACCTTTAACATATCGGGTGTATAAAGTTTTTTGCTGAAAGCGTCAGCAGTCATTGACGGCAGGCCGTTTTTATTTTTTAGCCGTACCCGCACCTGATTGAGGTTGTTGCCGATATTTTTTACTTCAAAAATTTCCATCGAGATTTCGGGTGTATTTTCGGCAGCCAGAAAAACCACGGCTGCATTGCGATGCACCAACTCCGGCAGCATAAATGGCTGTGGCAAACGCGAACTCATTTTTATCCAGCCGCCAATTTCAACCTCGCCATAAATCGGGTGATTAAACGGTTTCCATTCGGTGTACATTTCACCTTGCATCACGTAGTCGTTAAACTTTAACTGTTCACGTGTTTCTTCGGGGTTTCCACCACGTCGCATTGCCGATTGTTCGGTTGGCTGTTGTGCAGGTTTGTCGGTTTTTTCTCGGTAGGTTTCCTGTTCGCGCTGGAAAAGTTCTCCTACAAACGAGAAAATTCCGTAGTTAAAAAAGAACTGAGCATCTGTGTCGCCATACGTTGGATACAAATCGTAAGATGGCATATAAACATAGCCGGGTGTGATTTTGATCGCGTTTTTGCCAATCACATCATAAGCTGCAATATCGGAAGGATCGACCCTGATTGATTTTTCAGAAGGGACACGTAACCACATGCCACCACTGTTGTGAAACGAAAAACCAACGATGATATTCGGTCTTTTTTGTATGTATTCGTTGATGGCTTTTAAACCAACTCCTTCAAAAGGAAAACTCCCTGCGCCATTTTGCACGTAGTTCGGCATCCAGTTATTTCCCCAGTTTCGGTTTGGGTCGAGGTAGCCTTCTGCATCCTCATTGAGCTTGCTATCGTTGTCATTGTCAATTCCTTCTGAACCCAGCAATGTGTAATCGCCTTTTTCGCCCGGTTCGATACGAACAAGAATTCGCGGGTCTTTCGGGTCGGCTTTGTATTCGCCATTCGGGTCTTTAATACGCATTTGTGTAATGCTTCCGTCACCATCTAAATCATCGGGGGCATCTTCATCAAGAAGGCCGTCGTTGTCGTCGTCTTTTGCAATACGGATGCTGCGGCTTGAACTGTGTGTGTGTGCATCTTCAAAAAAGTGAAAACGGCCATCCACATTCACCACCGGAATGATGTAATGTGCATTGCGGTCAACGGCTTTGGTCACTTTTTCGTTTTCGCCGTATTTGGTGAGCAGCATGTTGGCGTAGTACAAACAAACTTCACCAGCCTGTATTTCGTTCCCGTGAATATTTCCATCGACATAAACACCTGGTTTACTTAGTTCTTCACCAGTTTTTTGGTTATTAATGGTGAGAGCGTAAATGTCGCGTCCTTCGTCGCTTTTACCAACCAGTTCGAGTTTTGTAAGCTGTGGATAGGCTGTATTTAAAGCTTTCAGGGCTTCGTTTACTTCGGCGTAATTATAATACCTGTCGAAACGGAGCGGAACTTCGATTTTCCCTTTTGTTTCAGCTTGTGCCAAAATAATTGTCAGTAGCAGTGCAATTAAAATATTTAGCTTTTTCATAATTAACCTCCGATTTTAATTTGTTTTTCAGCCGGTTCGAAAACTGCCGATTCGATTTTTACATTGATTTCCTTTTTGTCTGTATGAATCAGCCAGGTAAGTTTTTTTACCGAGTTACCACCGATTGCACCAAGTGGAGTGCGTTTTACTCCTTCGAGCAACTGCATTTCGCCATCGAGAATTACAATCACCGGTGCGGGCTCGTTGTTGCGCTGACCCATGGCAATCGGGTAGGGCAGATAGCCTTTGTTTTCGATGTAAAGTTCAACTTTATACACGTTACCACCCATATCGGTTATTTTTTCGCTGGCAATACCAATTTGCGGCATTTTTTTGGTGAGCTGCAACAGCCACGGCAACTGCGTGCTTAGCAATGAATCAATCATCTCAGGTTTTGGTGTCGATTCGAGATAAGGAACATATCCGCCAATTTCGACTTCGCCCAAAGTTGGGTGGTTGTATTTCTGCCACGGAATAAATCCTTTGCCTTCAAGCGTTTTATCGGCATAAGCAAGCAGCGCTTTGTCTTTTTCACCCAGTTCCCCGTCTTTTTCCTTTTTCGGAGTATTTTTCATCATGCCGGCCATTTGCTTTGGCGAAAACCGACCCGATTTCATCATTTCAATCACGCCGCTG
>DYSZ01000110.1 GCA_020726265.1 Draconibacterium orientale | reverse complement strand
CTGTTTAAAATATTTTTAGCTGAGTTCTCATTTGTTGCATCTGTGTCTTTCAAGGTAAGTGAATAAAAGGCTTTGAAAAATGCATAAACTTTCCCGGCTTCAGTAATCAAATCGGGTCTTGTGGCTACAAGTCCGAAAGTTGGTGTAGCGAGCGTTGCGTGCAAGGCTACATCATCGTCGATATTTTTAATAGCGGCAATCATTGCGCTGTTAAACAGCGTTCTAATATCAGCAATTGCTATTCCGCCTTTTGAATACGAACCAGCCACAACAGCATTGTAATCAACATTAAATGGCAAAGTTGTTTTCAGCCAGGGGTAATAGACAGCGCCATATTTCAGGTTGTTCATCCCTACATTATTTCTGAAATCGGCCACAGGGTCGCTGGTTGGTGTGGCTTCGGTGTCACCTTTCACAATATCGAGCACGGCAAAGCGGTCTTGCAGTTTGGCACTTTGGGCCAACATTGCCGAATGTACTTCCCCTGTTTCAGCAACCGATAAATGCACCGATTCAGGGATTACAAGCAAAGTAGGCAAATCGAATTTTTCGAGTTTTGCCAAACCATCAATCAAATCCTGTTTTTTCACACTTGAGACTGATGTATTGTATTTTCCAACCGACACAATGTAGCAATCGCCGCCGCCATTGATATAAAACATGCGTACCGAGTCGTACAACAAGTTGACCCCATTCACTTTGGCCGATTTAACCGAGTTATCGCCGTTCAGCACAACCTCAACAGAAGTTGGTTTTGGCGCTCCTCCGAAAAAGTATTCATACTCAGGCAACGACCCGATTTTTATCGGATTAACAATTTTTTCGACATGATAATCCGTTCCATCGACAACGGCCGATTCAGTATAGCCAATAAAGGCAGGAATAGCAGTTTCTACTTGCGCCACCGAGGGAGGAAATATGGATATTTCCTCGATGTAAACGCCAGGTGTTTTGTACGTTGTTGCCATAATCTTTAAATTAAGTTTACATATATATTTCAGAGTAATATTTATTTGCAGCAGTATCAGGAATGATATTATCAATCCCCGGATTCGGAAGTTCAGCAGTCCCGAGTTCAACCGAAACGAAGCCCCTTTCGGTGAGTGGTTGTTCGGTTTTTGTGATGAGTATTTTTGCGTTGCCGTCTTCTTTTTTTACATCGTCGGCGGATTTTACCACCTGGTTGGTTTTAAAAATGTAGCGCCAGTTACTTTTCCGGTTTTCCAGCAACATTTCAAAAACAGGGGTTGGATTCTTTAACTCACCCGTTGCGTTTGTAATGTGCAAACTGTTGATATCGCCTTTCATAAAAAGGCGCACAAGAGCCAGTAAATCTGTTTTTTCTGATGTAGTAAGTTTTTTAAGTTCAGCATTTTGCAATTCTGTGCTTAACATCCAGGTCTCATCGGTTTTTGTGTTTGCACCAGCAGTTTTTATTAATGGAATAGCGGGTGCACCAACTGGTCTCAGGTTCGACAGGTAATACAATTTCCCTGCGTTTTCCATTTTCAGCGAAGTGAAATTATAGAACCTTCTGTCGGTAATTTTCAGTAAAAAGGTAAAACAGATGTTGTCCTCAATCGCAATCACAGGCGTAACACCATCATTTTCAACTTTGCACCAAACTTTAAAGCCTGTGCCATCAGTTTTAAAAACCAAACCGTAACCGTTTAATTTTGCAACTGTTTCGCAGGTGGGTTCAATTCGCATAAATTGCGACACATTATATAGTACAAGTTGTTTTTGTTTATCGGCCTGGTTCATTGCAGAATAAAGCTGAACACCTTTATTCAGAAAGTAATTGTGCAAAACCTGCACAGCAAACAGTGGTTTATATTGAACTGAAAATGTCATAATTATATGTGTTTGAGTTCGCCACCGATATGGGTTATAACTTCTGCTGCCGATTGTATCTTATCCTGTTCAATCTGAATCAGTTGAATACGATAAATTACCGATGGCAATTGCCTGCCGCCAAGCATTCCCCACACATTGTTGAGTTCATCAAATGTGGGTGTGAACAAATCGAGCACAAACCTGAACTGCTCCAGCACATCGAACGAAACATTGTTGCGGTTATAAACCGTGTTTGTGCTTGTAAATACTTTTTTTCCTTGGAAAAACTGGATGGTTTTTGAAATACTCCGCAGCGATTTATCGTATGTTTCGCAATTGGCGCTAACCAGCAAATATAGATTGAGATTGACTGGCGGGTTGTGATACTCGGTTTTTCCATCGCGTATCTGGTAATTCGGAGCATTCCTTAATGTTGCTTCCTCGTCCATTTTAAGAAGTGTCAACACCACTTTTCCTTCCAACCGGGTAGCATCGTCACTACCCGATTGCCAGAGTGCAATATTGTCGAGAATCACAATTTTGCCCAGTCCATCTGTAACCAAGTACGCTTCAAGTTGTTCTTTAATTATCTGCAAAGTTTCAAAAATCATATTCCTTGTTTCTGTTCAACAGTTAATTACATCACCTCTTTTTCTGAAAAAGGTCAATACAAAAGCCATACAACCAAAATATGGTTCTATCACAACCTGATTTTCTTCCCTTGGAAATTCCCGAACAACTTCAAAAAATAATGACGAAAGTGTCTCCTCTGGTGTACAATTGAATCTTACAAACGATTCACGCTGAGCTAATGGTTATGTCGAACAAGTTACAACATTAAAAATAACAAGTCAATAGCGAAATTGGATTCGAAATGAAATTAATCAGACTTTAACACATTTTCAATGCATTAACAACTGATATTCAGATTAATAAAAATAAAGATAATTTTATCTGTTTGTAATTTACAGGGTAAAAATCAGATTCTCAATCCCCGCTTTCAGCTTCGACTGGCTACCCGAAAAGTGGTTAAACATGATGGAAAACGCAACCTCTTTTCCTGAACTTGTTTTCAGATAACCGGCATAACAGCGCACCCTTGTCATTGAGCCACTTTTTGCACGTAGTGTATTTCCGGGAAATTTTTGCTTACTGAACGACGACAATGTTCCTTCGCCGGCCATTGGTAATGATTCAACAAAAGAAACACTGTTTTTACCATTTTTCATAGCGACTAAAACCGATGTAAGAAAAGCCGGTGTGATTGCGTTAAAATGCGACAATCCGCTGCCATCTTCCATAAACAATGAATTGGCATTTAAGCCTTTTTCCAGCCAGAACTGCTGCACAAGTTCTATCGATTTTTCGCGGTTCCCGATTCCTGTTCTTTCCGCTGAAATCTGGAGCAAAAGATGCTCGGCAAAAAGATTCACACTTTCGTGGTTTACTGTTTTTACTATTTCGGCTAAAGTTGGTGATTGATGCACATGAATGGTTTTTACGTTGTCCGCTACATCCTGCATCACAGTTCCGCCAACTTTGATTCCTTCAGCTGTTAATAGACTCAACAATTCAACTCCCAACAAAGCGGCAGGATTGGGTATGGCGGCTTTTATCGAAAAGGCTTCCTTTTCTTCGGGAATGGTTCCCCTGATAATGCGCTTGTTGTCCATCGGGCTGCCAAAAACATACGCCTGGTCGCTGTTGATTTCTGAGCCAAGAACTCGGTTATCGATTTTTAATTCTGGAAGGTTTGGTTCCAGTTGAATGATTTCGGTTTTTTCACCTGCTTTCCCCGAACGGAAAATAATTGTGAAAAGATTATCGTACACCGTAAAAGCATTGGCATTGGCTCCGTAATAATTGCCAATATCGCCCCAAACCCAGGTGGGCGACACCTCTTCAATCTGATAATGTGAGCCATCGAACACCACGTTTCCGTTAATCTCTTTTATGCCCGAAAGTTTTATCTGCTCAACCCACTCTTTCAAAAACCAGTTTCTGCATTTATTTGTGTTAAACCACGCTGAGCCCAAAGTCGGATCGCCGCCGCTTACAATCACAAGGTTACCATTCAAAGTGCCGGTTTCGTCAATCGCCCCGGTAAACCCGGTTTTTGTTTCGAATCTGTAGTCAGCACCCAACATTTCAAGTGCAGTGGCTGTCGTGATAATTTTCAGTGTTGAAGCCGGAATCATCAATCGATCGGGGTCCAGTTCGAAAAGCCGTTCACCGGTTTTTGCATCGGCAACCACAATCCCCACAGCGGCATTCCTGTATTCAGGTTTTTGGAGCAAAGCTTTTACCTCATCCTGAAATACTGTTTGCGCGTTGCCCGTGAAAACAATTGCAGCGAATGCCAAAACTACCAGAAACCGTATCTTCATTTTTTGTAAATTTGAAATTCTAAAATTAACAGTTTGACTTGAATCTCATTACTCAATACTAAAATTCTAAATACTGAAAATGCTTCGAACCGTTTTATTAGTAGGCACCGGCGGATTTATCGGCAGTGTGATGCGTTACCTGCTTCAGGTTTTTGTTGAAAAAGGAATGAGCAGCACTTTTCCGCTGGGCACTTTAATTGCCAACATTGCCGGCAGTTTTCTCATCGGGATTGTTTTTGCATTGGCCGAAAAACAGATAATGAATGCCGAATGGCGGTTATTTATGTCGGTGGGGATTTGTGGCGGTTTCACCACTTTTTCGGCGTTTGCGTTTAACAATTTCAATATGATTAAGGAACACACCTGGAACCAGTTGCTGCTGAATGTGGGTGGAAACCTGGTTTTGGGTGTTTTTGCCATTTATCTCGGAATAATTTTGGTGAAATCAGTTTTTTAAGTAATGTGTATAGTTTAACAGACTTATTTACCAGCATCACCCCTTCTCCGAAACTTCGGAGCCCTCAAAGGGAGAATCGCTGCTAACCTTAAGTCGAAATAAGCTTAAAACAATTACCCCTTGAGGGGGCAGGGGTTGAGTACATACAACAAATCATTTCCATATTTTAAATCGAAACGCTATGAACATTTCAGAAAAAACCGGAATCCTCAGAATATACTCAGGCGAAACCGACAAAGTACATGGCCGTCCGTTGTTTGAGGAAATTGTTTTCGAAGCACGGAAAGCCGGATTGGCCGGAGCCACAGTAACCAAGGGAATTATGTCGTTTGGCGCGAGCCATTCGATGCATACAATGAAGATTTTTGCGCTGTCGGGCGATTTGCCAATCATTATCGAAATTGTTGACAACATCGAAAAACTGGATGCTTTTGTTTCGCGGCTGAACGAAATTATGGACCTCAGCAAAAAAGGCGGCCTCGTTACGTTCCAGGAAATTGATGTATTGCGCTACGAACGCGGCGAAAAATACAAGTGAAATTAATTTCCAATTACTGATTTACCCCCGAAGTGTCGGGGTACGATTTTTAATCATTCACGCATTGTAGCATTCCTGCATTCTCGCATTAAAGCATTCTCGCATTCTCGTATTGAACTAAGTTAACCTTTCATAAAATCGCATCGTGCAGTATGATGAATCTTTCACCTGAAGCGATCAATTTACTATCTTTGATCGGCTTTTTACAAAATGTATTAAAGTCTTGATTTTCTGAATCATTCAAAATTGAAGTTAAACAATAAAAACTACTTACAATGTTTATTAGCGACGTAAAAGCAAGAGAAATTCTCGATTCACGCGGGAACCCAACTATCGAAGTTGAAGTGTTACTTGAAAGTGGCGCATTTGGCCGTGCAGCTGTTCCGTCAGGAGCATCGACAGGCGAAAACGAAGCACTCGAACTCCGTGATGGCGACAAAAGCCGTTACCTTGGAAAAGGTGTTCTAAAAGCCGTTGAAAATGTAAATGAAATTATCGCCAAAGAAATTATTGGTATGGATGCAACCGATCAGGTTGCTATCGACAGCAAATTGCTGGAAATGGACGGTACAAAAACCAAATCGAAACTGGGAGCCAACGCCATGTTGGGTGTTTCGTTAGCCGTTGCAAAAGCTGCTGCCGATTATTCAGAGCTTCCGCTGTACCGCTATATTGGCGGGGCAAACGCAAAAACACTGCCTGTCCCGATGATGAACATCATCAACGGGGGATCGCATTCTGATGCGCCTATCGCATTCCAGGAATTTATGATTCGCCCTATTGGCGCAACTTCATTCCGCGAAGGTCTTCGCATGGGCGCCGAAGTTTTCCACTCACTGAAAAAAATCTTCCACGACCGTGGCCTCAGCACCGCTGTGGGCGACGAAGGTGGTTTTGCCCCAACCCTCGCCGGTACCGAAGATGCACTGAACAGCATTATCGAAGCCATTAAAAAAGCAGGTTACAAACCCGGAACAGCCAAAGATGGCGGCGATGTTTCTATCGCGCTCGACTGCGCTGCTTCTGAATTCTTTGAAGATGGCATTTACAATTATGCAAAATTTGAAGGGGCAAACGGAGCAAAAAGAACCCGCGACGAACAAATTGAATACCTCGCACAATTGGTTGAAAAATACCCCATTGACTCGATTGAAGATGGTTGCGCTGAAGGTGACTGGGATGGTTGGGTAATGCTTACCAAAAAAATTGGCGACAAAATCCAGCTTGTGGGCGACGACAATTTTGTAACAAATATTGAATACCTGCAAAAAGGTATTGAAATGGGTGCTTGCAATTCAATTCTTATCAAAGTAAACCAGATTGGTACGCTTACGGAAACTTTGGATGCCATTGAAATGGCACACCGCGCAGGCTACACTTCAGTAACTTCGCACCGTTCGGGCGAAACCGAAGATTCAACCATTGCCGACATTGCCGTTGCAACAAACGCAGGCCAGATTAAAACCGGCTCGCTGAGCCGCTCCGACAGGATGGCCAAATACAACCAGTTGCTCCGCATCGAAGAAGAACTGGGCGCCAGCGCCATTTACGGTTACAAAAAGATCTACAGGAAATAACCGATTCCGATATTTTACCAAAAGCCGCTCTTTGCAAAAAGGGCGGCTTTTTTGTTTGCACCAGGTTGATACTCCTTTAAAAAAAAATATTTCGCCACCCTCATTGTTCTTTTCATTGAACTGTGGTAATTTTCATCAACAAAACGGTACCATTTAACAGATTTGTGCGTCAATCGTTATGCAAATTCATTTAAAAATCAAACAATATGAAGAAATCAGTTTTTATTCTCCTTCTTTTTGTTGCAGGAAGCCTGTTTGCACAGGAAACACGGTTGTTACGGCAACCCACACTGAGTGGCAATAAAGTGGCCTTTACTTTTGGTGCCGATGTTTGGGTGACCAACCTCGAAAATAATATCACTACACGGTTAACCAGCACCGGTGCTGTTGAAAGCAACCCGGTGTTTTCGCCCGATGGCAAAACCATTGCTTTTTCCTCGAACCGCTCGGGAACCAACGCGGTTTATACCGTGCCGGTTAAAGGTGGCACGCCCACCCGATTAACTTGGTACCCAGCCGGAGCTACTGTTTGTGGCTGGTCAACCGACGGCGAACAGGTTTTGTTTGCCTCGCCACGGGAGACTGCTCCAACGGGATTTAAACGTTTGTGGACAGTTTCGAAAAATGGCAGCCCCGAAATACTGCTCACAAAACAGTGGGGAAACAATGGCTCGTTTTCACCCGACGGCAAAAAAATTGCCATCGATAGGGTTTCGCGATGGGATGTGGAATGGCGCAATTACCGTGGCGGACAGAATACCCCGCTGGTAATTCTGAACCTTGCCGACATGTCGGAAGAACTGATTCCCAACGAAAAAACCTTTGACATCAACCCGGTTTGGCTGGGCGAAAAAGTATATTTTCTCTCCGACCGCGACTGGGTGATGAATATCTGGTCGTACAACACGGTTTCGAAAGAACTGAAACAGGAAACAAAATACAAAGGTGCCGATATGAAATGGCTGTCGGGCAGTAAAAACCATTTGGTTTTTGAGCGCGAAGGCTTTTTACACACACTCGATATTGCCAACGGAAAAACAACGCAACTTTCCATATCCATTACCGGCGATTTTCCCTGGGCCGAAGAACAATGGATCGATGTAAGTCAGCGAGCCAGTTCTGTTTCATTATCGGCAACAGGCAAAAGAGCCATTATGGAAGCCCGCGGCGAAATCTTCACCGTACCTGTTGAAAACGGGAATACGCGCAACCTCACCAACACCTCGGGTGTTGCCGACCGCTCCCCCATCTGGTCGCCAAAAGGCGATAAAGTAGCCTGGTTTTCCGATGCCGATGGCAAAGGATATTCGCTGATGATTGGCGCGCAGGATGTGCTTACCCCGCCCAAAAGCATATCAATCGGCGAGTCTAAATTAGGCTGGGAACCGGTTTGGTCGCCCGATGGAAAACTGATTGCCTTTAATGATGATGATGTAAGAATACGTGTGCTTGATATCGAAACTGAAAAAATAAAAACCATTGATGTAGGTGGCAACAACCTCGAACGCGGCGGAATGGGACTCACCTGGTCGCCCGACTCGCGCTGGCTGGCCTATGCAAAATTGGGGTCGAACAATTTCAGAAGAATTATGATTTGGTCGCTCGACGACAATTCTGTAAAACCAATTACAAACGAATTTGCCGATGCTTTTTCGCCTGCATGGGATGCCGGGATGAAACACCTTTATTTTCTTGCAGGTACGGACCTTGCGCTGGGTTCGGGCTGGGCAAACACAAGCTCCATCTCTGCCGACCCTAACTATTCGGTTTATATTGTGAACCTACAGAAAAAGGATGATTCGCCTTTTAAACTGAAAAGCGACGAAGAGGAAAAACCAAAGGATGAGGCAAAAGCTGAAGACAAAGGGAAAGACGAAAAACCCAAAACTGACGACAAGAAAAAAGAAACAGACAAAAAAGACGTTGACAAAAAAGAAGGCGACACCAAAACCGAAGCAAAAAAGGATTCGGTAAAAATTGATTTTGAAGGAATTGATACAAGAACGCTCGCCACAGCCATGCCGGCCCGCAGCTACCAAATGCTGATTGCAGGACCAAAAGAGTCGTTTTTTGTTGGCGAAAGTATGCCCAATTCAACCGGTTTAACATTGCACAAATTTACGCTCGAAAAACGCAAAGCCGAAGAGTTTGTATCGGGGGCAAGCCAAGTTTCGGTTTCTGCCGATGGCAAGAAAATGTTTGCCCATTTTGGTGGTTCATGGAAAATTATGGACACTGGAAAACCGTCAGGTAAAGACGGTGAAAACCTCAGCGTAAACCTGAAAATGAAACTCGACAGGAGTGAAGAGTGGAAACAGATGTTCGACGAAGCCTGGCGCTACGAACGCGACTATTTCTACGACCCGAATATGCACGGCCGAGACTGGGACGAAGTGTATAAACGCTACTCGCCGCTGGTACCATACATTAAACACCGCGCCGACCTCACCTATATTCTCGACCAGGTAAACGGCGAACTTTCGGTAGGTCACAGTTTTGTTTTTGGCGGCGATTACCCAAAAACCGATGAAAACCCTGTGGGTTTGTTAGGCGCTGATTTTGCAGCCCAAAACAACCGCTGGAAAATTACCCGCATTTACACCACCGAAAGCTGGAACCCTGAACTCTCAAGCCCGTTACAAGAACCTGGTCTGAAAGTGGAAACCGGCAATTACATCGTTGGTGTGAATGGCCGCGAAATTACCGCTGCCGAAAATATTTACAAATATTTCGACGGAACATCAGGCGTACAGACAGTTTTGCACATCAATAAAACACCCGATCTTAATGATGCGTGGACGATTACTGTAAAACCCATCGGAAGCGAATCGGCATTGCGCCAACGTGCGTGGGTTGAAGACAACCGCCGCACGGTTGATAGCCTGTCGAACGGAAAGCTGGCTTATATTTGGGTGCCCAATACAGGCGGCCCTGGTTTTGTGTCGTTTAACCGCTACTTCTTTGCACAGCAGGACAAGCTGGGTGCCATAATCGACGAGCGTTTCAACGGTGGCGGTTTACTCGACGACTACATGGTTGACCTGATGACCCGCAGCTTGCGTGCATCGCTTACCAACGAAGTCCCCAACGGAAAACCAATGCGTTTACCGGCCGGAATTCTTGGCCCGAAAGTGCTGCTGATAAACGAACTTTCAGGTTCGGGCGGCGACTTTTTCCCGTGGGTTTTCCGTCAGCAACAGGCCGGACAACTCATCGGTACCACCACCTGGGGCGGTTTGGTAAAATCGTCGGTGCACTATTCGTTGATTGACGGTGGCGCTTTAACTGCTCCCGACAATTCGGTTTTCGACCCCATAAATAACAAATGGGTTGCTGAAAACGAAGGTGTGGCACCAGATATTATGGTTCGACAGGATGCCAAAGCACTTACCGAAGGCCGCGACCCGCAGTTGGAAAGAGCCGTACAAGAAGTGCTTCAGTTGGTTGAGAAACAAAAGACAAAGGAAATCACTCCACCGCCGTTTTCCACTCCGGCCAAAAAGAAATAAGAAAAAACAAAAAGGGAAATCTGTAAGGTTTCCCTTTTTGTTCTGAACTTTTGCCTGAAATAAAAACCTGGAATTTCAGATAAAAAATGTTTTTTATCGAACTAATTCACTATGTTGTTTTTACACAAGAAAAAACCTATTTTTGATAATACAATTATCTGACACTTAGAAATCCAGATTACTAAAATTTTTTCAGTGAAAAGTTAAATATCGGTTTTTTCAATGGTGATGGACCAGGACAGTAAGAAAGCCATCGACAGCGGGTTTACAAATTTTATATCGAAACCCTACAAAAAAGATGAATTGCTTTCGTTATTGGATTCGATACATGACAAAATCTGATTTATTTTAGGCAATACACCGCTCTAAATTCATAAATATTTATTTGTTCATCAAACCCAGCACATTTTCTGTCATCACACGAATACCGGTTTCTATTGTTTTCTCATAATCGGGATTGAGTTGTGGCGAATGCAGTGGAAATGGTTTTTTGCCCTGCGCATTCAGTTCCTTCATTAGTTCAGGGTTTGTACTCCCCAGCCAAATGAGGCAAATCGGAATATTTTCGGCTGTGCGGCCATATTTGCCAAAGTCCTCGCCCACCATCGCCGGCATGGTTTTCACAATATTTTCAGCGCCAATAATTTCAGTGGCAAAACCTTTGATTTTTGTACTAAGTTCTTCGTTGTTAATAACAGGTGGTGTTTCAGCATTTTCGATGGTTACAAGCGGCAGTTTCTCCGTAGGCATTCCGGCCATTTCAGCAGCCGAACGACTGATTCTTTTAATGGCAGCGATAACTTTCGCGATGGCTTCATCGGAATAATAACGCAGAGTGAGCTCCATTTTCACCTCATCGGGGATGATATTGGGCCGCGTACCCCCGTGAATGGAACCCACGGTTACGACCACCGGCTCAAGCGGACTGATTTCGCGGCTCACAATGGTTTGCAGGTCAAGTACAATACGCGATGCAATTACAATCGGGTCGATACATTTTTCGGGATAAGCGCCGTGCCCGCCTTTACCAAACACAGTGATTTCAGCGGTTTTTACACCGGCAAAAACCGGCCCCCCAACCAATCCTATTTTTCCCGATTCGAGTTCGGGATTAATGTGAAAAGCCAGTGCACAACCGGGTTTCGGGAACCGGGTAAACAACCCGTTTTCAATGGCTAAACCAGCCCCGCCGCTGATTTCTTCAGCTTGCTGGGCGATTACGAGTAACGTACCCTTCCACTGATTTTTCAATGCAGCCAGTGTTTGTACAGTTCCAGCCCACACCGACATGTGAATGTCGTGTCCGCAGGCATGCATTACCGGAACCTCATTGCCATCGTCAGTTTTTACTTTTTTGGTACTGGTATATGGCAAACCTGTTTTTTCTTCCACCGGCAACGCATCCATGTCGGTACGAAGCATGATTACCGGACCTTCGCCATTTTTCAGAACCCCTACAACGTTATTTCCGCCAAAATTTTCAGTCACCTCGAAACCTGCTTTTTGCAGTTCGGCAGCCATTTTCTCAGCGGTTTCAAACTCTTGCAACGAAAGTTCGGGGGTTTGGTGCAAATCGCGGCAAAGCACTGTCATTGCTGCGGTTTGTTTCATCACTTCCAGTTCAAAAACGGTGGTTTGCGAAAATACATTCATGGAAAAAAAAATCGGTATTACAAGTAAAAACTTTCTCAACTTCATGTTTTAAAATTTTGTTTTGAAACAAGCCGAAAGTAGGGAAAGTTTTTGGAAAAGTCTGTTTTATGGTGATGCAGGTATTAACCACAAAACCTATATTTGTATTTTATAAATATAAATTAAAAACATGACAATATTTACAAGCACGCTCCCCGATGAGCTGATGCAAAAGCTGAATGAAATGGCAGGTAAACTGGCACTTCCAAAAAATAAAATCATCGAAAAGGCATTGCAGATATACTTAGACCAGCTCAACCGGGCTGAATACGTACAATCCTACAAACAAGCGGCAACCGATGAAAATATCATTGAAATTGCCGAAGAAGGAATGGTTGATTACCTGAATCAACTGGAAGAATGAAACAGGGTGAAATATGGCTGGCCAACCTAAACCC
>DYSZ01000109.1 GCA_020726265.1 Draconibacterium orientale | reverse complement strand
AATCGCGTGGTACGCTACGGGCAGTGCGGTCGTAAAGTCCGTCGGCAAATAAACCGTGCAAGGCGTGGCCAAATTCGTGAAAGAAAGTTGAAACTTCTTCAAAGCTTAGCAAAGCCGGTGTTTCACCCGCAGGACGTGTAAAATTCATTACAATCGAACCAATTGCAGGTACGCGTTCGCCATTGCGGTAAGTAGCACTGCGAAAAGCGGTTGACCACGCTCCCACTCTTTTGCCGTCGCGGGGATGGAAATCCATGTACAGTACGCCCAAAAACGAACCATCAGCTTCCTGAACTTCATAAGCTTCAGCTTCAGCATGATAAGTCGGAATATCGTCGCGTTTGATAAATTTCAAACCATACAGTTTTTCAACCACGTAGAAAATCCCGTTTTTTGCATTTTCAAGACTGAAATAAGGTTTCACCTCGTTTTCGTCGAGGTTGAATTTCTTCAATTTCAGCTTTTCGTTGTAATACCACCAGTCCCACGATGCCAGTTTGAAATTGCCACCTTCCTTGTCGATAATTGCCTGCATTTCCTTTACATCCTGTTTTGCCATGTTCAATGCAGGTTCCCATATTTTCAGTAAAAAATCGTAAACAGCCTGTGGCGTTTTTGCCATGTTAATATCAATCTGGTACTCGGCAAAGTTGTTAAAGCCCAGCAATTTGGCACGTTCATCACGCAGTTTTACAATTTTTTTAATGATTTCCTTGTTATCGAATTTATTGTCGTTGTCGCCGCGCATAAAATAGCCACGATACAATTTCTCACGCAGGTCGCGGTTTTGTGCATAAGTCAAAAATGGCAGCATACTTGGTTTTGCAAGCGTGAAAACCCATTTACCTGAATCTCCTGTTTTTTGCGCATCCATTGCTGCACGGGCAATTACATCGGCTGAAAGACCTGCAAGGTCAGCTTCGTTCTCAACAACAAGTTTGAAATTTTTATTGGTTTCGGCCAACAGGTTTTCGCCAAACCTCAGGCTGATATTTGACAATTCTGTATTGATGGCTTTTAGTTTCTCCTGATTTTCGGGCGTCAGATTTGCTCCATTGCGCTCAAAATCTTCATAATATTTTTCAACAACCCGCACCTGTTGCTCATCAAGTCCCATTTCGTTCCGTTTTTCATAAACGGCTTTAATACGTTCAAAAAGTTTTGGGTTCATCGAAATATTATCGCGGTGAGCAGTCATCATAGGCGTGATTTCGCGTGCAATAGCTTGCATTTCATCGCTGGTGTTGGCACTGTTCAGCGGACCAAAAACACCGTTTACCTTACTCAACAGGTCGCCCGATTTATCGTAGGCAAGAATTGTGTTTTCGAAATTAGGAGCCTCAGCATTGTTTACTATGGCATTTATTTCGGCTTGCTGTTGTTTGATTCCTTCGGTAATCACAGGCACATAATGCTCAATTTTAATCAGTTCAAATGGCGGCACACCAAAAGGTGTTGTCCACTCGGTAAAAAATGGGTTGTCCATATTCAATGTGTTTTCCTTTGTTTGTTTTTTGCACGAGGATAAAATTATACCCGCAACAAAAATGATAATCAGCAGTTTTCTCATTTATCAATGTTTTAAAATGTAAGTTTTGCTGGCGAAAATACATTTTTTGGTTTCACCAAAAGGTCACAAAAATCAGATTTCTTATAACACTGTCGGGTTAATTTTATGAGATTCCTCGCTTCGCTTTGGAATTACATGTTTTGGTTTCGGGACTTTGACTTTCCAAGTTAAAGATTTATTGTCGGACTTAGAAAGTCCGACTCCCATTGCTGTCATTTACTCATTATGCCTGATAAAATCAGGCGAATTCTCGGAATCACAGGTTCCTATATGTTTTCGCATTTGCCCGTACCAACCTAATTTACTGTCTTTCTGAACGTAATAAAATGAAGTGATGAAGCTCTTCTTTATAATATTTACGCCTGACTACTGTGATTTTTTACCTGTAAGTTAAGTTCGGTGTTCATGGCTGTTAATTCACCTGAAAAATCCTTCCTTTTGGCACGTTTTAAACCGAAAGTAAAATACCGATAATGAACATATCTTATTCCTGGTTAAAAGATTACATCGACGTCGACCTGATGCCCGAGGAAATTGCCAAAATACTTACCCAAATCGGGCTTGAAGTTGGCGGCATTGAAGAAGTGGAAACAGTGAAAGGCGGCATGAATGGCCTTGTAATCGGCGAAGTTGTTACCTGCGAACCACATCCGAATTCCGACCATTTAAGCAAAACAACTGTAAACGTGGGAACGGGCGAACTTTTACTCATTGTTTGCGGCGCATCGAACGTGGCAGCCGGACAAAAAGTGGTTGTTGCCACCGTGGGAACCACCTTGTACATGGGCAAAGATGAGTTAACCATTAAGAAATCGAAAATCAGGGGTGAAGTTTCTGAAGGGATGATTTGTGCCGAAGACGAAATTGGTATTGGCACCGACCACGCCGGAATTATTGTGTTACCAGAAAATGTGCAGGTTGGTATGCCGGCCAAAGATTATTATAATATTCAGTCGGACTGGTGTATAGAGGTTGACCTGACACCCAACCGCATCGACGCTGCCTCGCACATTGGCGTTGCCCGCGATTTGGCTGCGTACCTCAGAAATACAATTGAACAAGGCTACAAAAAACCATCGGTCGATGGTTTTAAAGTGGATAACCACAACCTTGAAATTTCGGTTGAAGTAAAAAATCCGGAAGCCTGTCTGCGTTATTCGGGAGTTACCATTTCGGGAGCTTCCATCAAAGAATCGCCTGAATGGCTTAAACGCCGGTTAAAAACCATAGGTTTATCGCCAATCAATAATGTAGTTGATGTTACCAATTTCGTTTTATACGAAACCGGCCAGCCATTACACGCTTTCGATGCCAATGAAATTAATGGTGGAAAAGTTGTTGTAAGAACTTTAAACAGCGGGACTAAATTTTTGACGCTTGATGGAGTTGAGCGTTCACTGAACGAAAACGACCTGATGATTTGCAATACCGAAAACGGAATGTGTATCGGAGGAGTTTTTGGCGGCCTCACATCGGGAGTAAAAGATTCAACCACCAATATTTTTCTTGAAAGCGCCTGTTTCGACCCGGTTTTTATTCGTAAAACCGCACGCCGTCACGGACTGAATACCGATGCATCGTTCCGTTTCGAACGAGGCACCGACCCGAATGGCGTAATTTACACGCTGAAACGTGCAGCCATGCTTATTAAGGAAGTGGCCGGCGGATCAATTTCATCGGAAATAGTGGATATTTATCCCGAACCGATTGCTGACTGTAAAGTGGAGGTGAATTTTGCCAATATCAAACGATTGATTGGCAAAGAACTTGGAAAAGAAACTATCAAAAATATTCTGGCATCGCTCGAAATTGGTATCGAAAATGAAACCGAATCCGGACTTTCGTTGCTGGTTCCGCCCTACCGCGTTGATGTAAAACGCGAAGCCGATGTGATTGAGGAAATCCTGCGTATTTATGGCTACAACAATGTGGAAATCCCGACACAGGTAAATGCCTCGTTACAAACAGCCGAAAAACCCGACCCTAACCAGGTGCGAAATCTGGTTGCCGAAATGCTTACAGCACAGGGATTCAACGAAATATGGTCGAACTCACTGACTAAAGCAGGTTACTACGATGGATTGAATAATTATGGTGAGGCTCAAACTGTAAAATTACTCAATCCCCTCAGTGCCGACCTGAACGGAATGCGCCAAACACTGCTTTTTGGCGGACTTGAATGTGTTGCTTTCAATGCCAACCGGCAGAATAAAAATCTCAGGATGTACGAATTCGGAAACTGCTATTTCTTTAAGGGAACCGAACTGAAAGACCATCCCGAAAAAAATTATCGGGAAGAAGAACATCTTGGATTGTTTGTTACCGGAACTAAAGAAAACGAGAGCTGGAGCGGCACGCAACAGATGACCTCATTTTTCAGCCTGAAAACTTACGCAGAAAATATGCTGAAAAGGCTGGGTTTTTCAACCGACCAGATGCAGATTTCTGAAGTCGCCAACGAACTTTGGTCTGAAGGGTTGAGTTACAGTTATAACAACAAACATTTGCTCAACCTGGGTATTGTGGCAAAAAAATGGCTGAAAAAATTTGATATCGAAAACCTGGTTTATTATGCCGATTTTGAATGGGACAGCATTTCGATTTTGCATAAAAAACACAATGTGCTTTTCGAAGAGCTGCCAAAATTTCCGGCTGTCAGACGTGATTTGGCTTTACTCATCGACAAGTCAGTAAAATTCAGTACGATAAAAGAACTGGCTTATTATACCGAACGGAAAATTCTGCGCGAAGTTGATTTGTTCGATGTGTACGAGGGTAAAGGAATTCCTGAAGGAAAAAAATCGTATGCAATCAGCTTTATTCTGCGCGACGACAAAGCCACGCTCAACGACAAACTCATCGAAAAAACCATGCAAAAGCTGGTGGAAACCTATAAAAGGGAGATTGGCGCTGAACTAAGGTAGATGCTAAATCGTTTAAGTGAAAAATTACTTTGATGACTACTGTTACAAAAAATATTATCATTGATGAACTGAAGGATTTACCAGATGAATTTGCCAATGAAATTCTTGATTTTATCAGGTTCAAAAAGATAAAACGGAGCGCTGAAAAGATTGAAACTCATTTGGTAAGCGAAACTGCGTTATCAAAAGACTGGCTTAATCCGACAGAAAATGAAGCATGGAAAGATTTGTAAAAGGTGAAGTTGTAGTTGTTCTTTTCCCATTTTCCGATTTATCGGAAGCAAAAAAAAGACCTGCGCTGGTACTTGCCGATTTGATGGGAAACGATATCATACTTTGTCAGATTACAAGTAAAAATACAGATGATATTTATTCAATACATTTAAGCCAAACCGATTTCGCAAAAGGGTCTCTTAATAAGGAAAGCAATATCAGACCTAACAGAATCTTCACTGCTGACAAAAAAATTATTGCAAAAAAAATCGGAAAGTTAAAACCGGAAAAATATGACATTGTAGCCGAGACTATTTCAAGGTTAATCAGGTTATAATGAATTGTTCACTTTAAAACAACATGCAAAATCACCTGAAAGGAATTATTTACGCCTCCATCACTGCCCTGTTTTGGGGAGTGCTGGCTATTGTTTTAAAAATTATTGACGATAAAGTTGACCCCATCACCATTGTGTGGTTCAGGTTTTTACTGGCTTTTCTGATTCTGGCAGGCTGGCAGGCAACAAAAAATCCGGGCTCCTTCAAAACTCTCATTCGCCCACCGGTTTTACTGGTTATTGCAACACTCGCTCTTACCTGGAATTACATCGGTTTTATGATGGGAATTCACTACACAACACCCAGCAATGCGCAGCTTTTTATTCAAACTGGTCCCATTTTGTTAGCGGTTGCCGGTATCTTCTTTTTCAGGGAGAAAATCACCCGGCTACAAATCATCGGTTTTTTAATTGCGCTTGCCGGAATGTCCTTTTTTTACCGCGACCAATTGGCGGCATTTTTCGATGTTCAACAAAAATATAATTTGGGGGTAATTCATCTTTTAATAGCAGCAGTTGCCTGGGCTCTTTATGCCGTGCTGCAAAAAAAACTGGTTTTGAAGCTGGATATTCAAAGTCTGAACCTGTTTATTTTCGGAGTGCCGGTACTCATTTTAATGCCGTTTGTAAATTTTGCCTCATTACAACATCTCGATATTGTAACCTGGTTGTTGTTATCGTTTGGAGGGGTCAACACCCTCTTATCCTATACAGCCTTGTCGAAAGCGTTGCAACTTATCGAAGCCAGCAAGGTGAGTATCATCATTGTCATGAACCCGATTATCACCTTTGTTACCATGGGAATTCTCACCCAGATGAATGTGAAATGGATTACACTTGAAAGATTCTCCGGGTTATCAATAATCGGTGGAATTCTGGTTTTGTCAGGAGCGGTTTTAGTAGCCAAAAAACAAAAACAACACTGAAGTTTGCATCTTTCAGGTCAGAATTTTAAACTGACACTGATGAAACTCAAAATTGCTGTAAAAACCCTTTTCCCTCAATTACTCATTCACTCATTCACTCATTCACTACTTGCTATTTTGCTGCTCGCCTCCTGCAAATCTGAACAACCCAAAATCATAACCGTAATCGGAGAAATTCCCGCTTCGGAAATTGGAAAAACCCAGTACCACGAGCATTTGCTTGTCGATTTTATTGGTGCCGATCCTGCCTGTCTGAAAAAAGCGCCATCGGTGTGGCCACGGTAAAATTCATGATTACCCAGTACGCCAAAAACACCAAAGCGTGGTTTTATTCGTTTCAGCAAATCGGTAATTTTTCCCAGTTCGGGATGAGTGTTTTTGCCGTCAACAATGTCGCCACCATAAAGCATCAAATCCGGGGTCAGGCTTTTCACCTTTCCAATATATTTTTCGATAAAAGAAACCGGTACACCAGAATGAATATGAAAATCGGCTATAAAAGCGAACGGAACATTATTTTATTTTTATGTGACTAAACTATTACATCTGCCGAATTCAACATTAAAAAGTTAAAAATGTTGCCAAACAAATTTCATTGGCAATTTTTATGCGATAAAAACAACAAAATGGTGAAGAAGAAATTTCCATATTCTTGAAAAAAACTGGCAATGAATATTCAGGCAAAAAAACTGGAGTTGGTTCAAATGATTCTGAACAGCGATAAGCCAGCGGTTCTTGAAAAAATAGCAAGGATACTTGAATCGATTGAGAGAGGAATACTTCAATCAAGATCCGGGAATACGATATCGCACGAACAGGTGATGGAAAAATACAGCAAATGGCTTTCAAAATAAGGTGAACTCCTGAAGCAGATGAAAACTTTGCCTCAATAATCAACTATCTTGAAAATGAATGGTCGGAAAAAGAAATGAGAAAATTTGCTTTTGAAACGCAGAAGGTAATTGCGCAAATTGCCGTTTTCCCAAAAATGTTCAATTCATCAGGAAAAGAAGGAATCAGAAAGGCAACAATCACACGATAAACCAGCATATTTTATCATATCGCTGAAAACCAAAATACTATCATACTTTTAACATTCTGGGATAACCGTAAAAATCCAAACAAATCAGGCTTTTAGAAAAGACAAACAGTTTTGCGAATCGACAACAATAAAGTATATGAATATGAGCTATAAAATACAAAAGCCCTCCATCGCAATGATGAAAGGCTTTTGTGGGGAGTGATGGATTCGAACCACCGAAGGCGTTGCCAATAGATTTACAGTCTACCCCATTTGGCCACTCTGGTAACTCCCCGAGTGTTTTTTTGAACCGAATCGTATTCCAATTTCAGAATGAACGAATGACTCTTTAAAGTGAGCCGAATCACAGATTCGAACTGTGGACCCCGAGATTACAAATCACGTGCTCTGGCCAACTGAGCTAATCCGGCTTATTTATATTTCAGTTTTTTTAAAAGAACATGTGCTGTTTCCGATTTCAGCGCGGCAAAGAAAAGCAATAATTTTTTAATGTGCAACACTTTTTTTACAACTTTTTCTTCGCAAAAATTCAAAAAAAAGTGGGTAAGCTACCTGTGTCGCACCGCTACAACCGCCTACCCTTGCTGTCTTCCGACCCTGGGGGATTTCAGCAGGAGCTGGTCGCACAGGACTTACCCGGCGCAAAAGTAGAAATTTTTAATACAACGCCAAATTAAATCGTTGAAGCCCGTAATTTTTGATTATTTCGCTTTACAAATGCCCCAAAACATTACCTGAGAAATTAATTGTACTTACACAAAATCTCAGTTTATCAAATGAAAATAGCGTTATATTTGTCGAAATTCGAAACTTAAAATCAACAATTATGGAAGAAAAAGCTGCTTCAATCTGGAAATCAACACTGATTACAGGTGTTTACATTGCCATCATAGCGATTCTTTTGTCGGTTGTGTTTTATGTAACCGGTAATCCTTTCTCAAAAGTTTATCAATACCTCACTTATCCAATTTTGATTGGTGGTGTGATTTGGGCACAAGTAAATTACAAAAATGCTTTGGGTGGAACCTTAACTTATGGTCAAGGGGTTGCATCAGGCGTTTTGGCACTTACTCTTGCTTATTTGATATCAAGTATCTACTCATTCGTTTTGTTTAAATTTATTGATCCTTCTTTAACAGAACAATTACGGATTTTTACAGAAGAACAAATCATTAAGCAAGGTAGAGTTCCCGAAGAACAGCTTGAAATGGCTGTTAACATGGCCACAAAATTTCAGACACCAACAATGATGCTAATTCTTGGCCCTTTAGGTGGTGCTTTTATGGGTCTGATTATTTCGCTGATCACTTCAATTTTCATGAAAAAGAACCCATCTGACGAGGTTCCTGCATAAACTTTAGAAATATTTATGGACATTTCCGTAGTTGTACCCCTTTATAACGAAGAAGAGTCGCTTCCTGAGCTGGTTGCCTGGATTGCAAGAGTAATGGATGCTAATCGTTTCAGTTACGAAATTGTAATGGTTGACGATGGCAGCAAAGACAATTCGTGGCAGGTGGTTGAACAGCTTCAGGCTAAAAACGAGTCGGTCAGAGGAATAAAATTCAGGCGCAACTATGGAAAATCTGCCGCACTCTTTTGTGCATTCGAAGCTGCTCAGGGCGATGTGGTTATTACAATGGATGCCGATTTACAGGATAGTCCAGACGAAATTCCTGGTTTGTACAAAATGATAAGGGAAGATGGGTTCGACCTTGTTTCGGGATGGAAAAAGAAACGGTACGACCCGGTTTTAACAAAAAATATCCCAAGTAAAATCTACAACGGAACCGTTCGATTGATGACAGGAATCAAACTGCACGATATGAATTGCGGGCTGAAAGCCTACCGGAAAAATGTAATTAAGAGCATCGAGGTTTATGGCGAAATGCACCGTTACATTCCGGTTTTAGCCAAATGGGCCGGCTACAAAAACATTGGCGAAAAGGTGGTCATTCACAGCGAACGGAAATATGGTGTAACAAAATTCGGAATCGAACGCTTTATCCGCGGCCCGCTCGATTTGCTGTCAGTAATGTTTATTTCGAGGTTTGTAAAACGCCCGATGCACTTTTTCGGAATCCTCGGAATTCTGATGATGTTTGTCGGTTTTTTAGCGTCGCTGTGGCTGGGTATTCAGAAAATTATACAACTGAACCACGGAATTACAGGGCACCTGATTACCGACAGCCCTTATTTTTACATCGCGCTGACTTCAATAATTATCGGGGCACAATTCTTTCTGGCGGGCTTTTTGGGAGAATTAATATCGAGAAGCGCCACTGAACGAAACAATTATCAGATTGAAAAAAGAACTTTTTAATCATTTATATTTAAGCTTACCCGATGGCAGAAACCCGGATTGAGTTCAGAAAAAAACGGGAGATTGGCGATGTTTTTACCGACTCATTTAAGTTTTTAAAGTTTGAAATTAAACCGCTCACGCGTTTGATGGGTATTTATGCTTTCCCGTTTATTATTTTATATGGTGTTGTTCAGGTCTATATTCAGAAAAATATTTTAGGCAACATCGATCTTTCCGATATGGACAACATGATGTCGAATCTTGGGCCGATGTATCTTAACATTTTTCTGTTTTCACTTTTCGGGCTTTTTATCCAGGCATTAGTGATTGCCACATTTTACACATATATTGAAGCCTACGTGAAAAAAGGGAAAGGCAATTTTGAACTTTCGGATATTACACCACAACTTTTTAACAACGGGCTACTTGCCATTGGCGCCAGTCTTGCCTTTTATGTGATGGTAATTTTCGGACTGGTTTTGTGCATTGTTCCGGGTATTTATTTTGCCAACACACTTTCGCCTGCCATCATCATTTTACTTTTCGAACGCAAAGGAATTGCAGCAGCGCTTACCCGTTCGGCATTCCTGGTAAACCGCCAGTGGTGGAACACTTTTCTCATTAACCTTGTGGGGTTGATTATTATCTGGACAGTGAGTTTTGTTTTTTCGATACCGGGAATGTTGGCCGGCTTTTCAATTTCGCTGACGAACCAAGGAACTACACCGCTCGATTATCCTGATTGGTATTGGGTTTTATCAGGAATTTCGACAATCGTTTCGTCGGTGTTTTATATCATTCCCTACACATTTATTGCTTTTCAGTATTTTAATCTCAACGAGATTACCAAACCAGAAGGGCATTCGGATATACAACGTTAAAACGCGTATTTACCTCCGCTTTTGATTTCAGATACAGCTGAGTGGTACTCATCCATCAACTCCAACATGATTTGAGATACAGGTTTTACCGCGTCAATCAGTGAAGCCACCTGCCCTATTTCGAGTTCGCCATTCACAAGGTCGCCTTCGAACATCCCTTTTTTTGCCCGGCCTTTACCAAGCAAATCGCGCAATTCATCGGCTGTTGCACCCCTAAGTTCAGCTTCGTTTATTATTTCAAAAAAGAGATTTTTTACCACTCGAACTGGAGCCAGTTTTTTCAGGGCAAGCCGGGTTCCGCCTTCGCCAAGTTCACAAATCATTTGTTTGAAGGCTGAATGAGCCGACGATTCCTCAGCAACAACAAATCGTGAACCGATTTGTACGCCATCGGCACCAAGCGCCATTGCAGCTAACATCGCCCGGCCTGTGGCAACACCACCAGCTGCCAGTAAAGGCAGACCAGTAACTTTACGAACCGACGGAACCAAAGTAAATGTTGTGGTTTCCTCTCTTCCATTATGTCCGCCGGCCTCAAAACCTTCGGCAACAATCGCATCGACACCTGCAGCTTCGCATTTTTCGGCAAAAAATACACTCGAAACCACATGTGCTACTTTAGTTCCGGCGTCTTTTAAACGACCTGTCCAGAGTTTCGGGTTACCAGCTGAGGTAAAAACAATTGCAACTTCTTGCCTGATAATAATTTCCATGATTTTATCCAACTCCGGATACATCAGCGGTACATTAACTCCGAAAGGTTTGTTTGTGGCATTTCGGGTTCTAAGAATATGTTCTTCCAGAACTTCAGGGTGCATCGAGCCAGCGCCAATCAGCCCCAAACCTCCTGAATTACTTACTGCCGAAGCTAATTTCCAGCCCGAGCACCAAACCATTCCACCCTGAATTACAGGGTATTTAATTCCAAACAAATCACAAATTCTGTTCATGAAAGAGTTTCTGAGATTTTTACGGCTCTTATTCGTCGGTTTCTATATTTTCTGCGAGCAGCGACATTAAATGTTCTTTTGAAATTCTCCTGATAATTTCGCCATCTTTTGCAAACGAAATCCATCCGCGTTCTTCTGAAACAATTATACATACCGCATCGCTGGCCTCAGTAATTCCGATAGCGGCCCGGTGCCGCAAACCCATACTTTTATCGATTTCCTTTTGTGTGAGCGGCAAAATACAACCTGCAGCGGCAATACGGTTTCCGCGGATAATAACAGCACCATCATGCAAAGGCGAATTTTTAAAAAAAATGGTTCTTAATAACGATGATGATATTTTGGCATTTAGTTTTTCGCCTGTATTTATCTGTTCATTTAATTCTGATTTCAGCGTTATCACAATCAATGCACCAGTATTTGATTTTGCCATTGAAACGCAGGCATCGGCAAGAATATCAATCTGTACCTGATTTATGGTTTTTTTTTTCGTGGTTCCTAACAGTTGGTCGAGTGCAAACACCCGGTTCAGGTTGTAATGCGTACCAACAAAAACCAGAAATCGTCTTATTTCGGGGTGGAAAACAATGATGAGGGCAATTACTCCAACCCCAATAAACTGCCCCATTATCGACTCCATCAATTCCATTTTCAACAAACGGATGAGCAGCCACAAAAGATAGATGGAGAACAACCCCACTACGATATTAAATGCCACAGTGCCTTTTAACAAGCGGTAAAGCTGGTACAAAAGGAATGCAACAAGAAGAATATCAAGCAAATCGAGAAACCGTATGGTAATAAATGCCATCATTTTTTTATCGTCGCTTTAATTTCCAAAAATATTTTTACTGCTTCAACAGCTTCTTTCACATCGTGAACGCGCAAAATATCGGCGCCACCCAGCAAAGCCATTGTATTGGCAACCGTTGTGCCGTTCAAAGCTTCCTCAGCCGTAATTTCCAGCGATTTCCAAATCATCGATTTCCGGCTAAGACCTACCATTACAGGCAGTTGAAAAACCTTAAAAGCATCGAGCTGGTTGAGCAACTCGTAATTATGATCGAGGGTTTTACCAAATCCGAACCCTGGATCGAGCAGAATATCTTCGGCACCCAGCTTTGTAAGCCGTTTCACTTTGTCGCTGAAAAAAGCTGCAATATCTTTCACCACATCATTGTACTGCGGATTTTCCTGCATATTGAGCGGTGTTCCCTGCATGTGCGACAAAACATACGGAATTTTCAT
>DYSZ01000017.1 GCA_020726265.1 Draconibacterium orientale | reverse complement strand
GAGGTATCGACTGGCCGGGATGGATAATGGTAAATGGAATCTGGATTGAAGGTGATGACGGATTTGGCAAAACAAGACCTATTGCAAAGGTTGTGATTACTGTGAATCCGGAACAAACAAGCTTTGTTGCTTACCCACCGGCAACACCTTTCTGCTCGCCATTCCCACAAATGGAACTGGTTGACGACAGGGACACTACTTACCTGAATACTCCGGTTACAGTTTGTGTGAAAAACAATGACAGCGGAATTCCGGAAGGTTCAGTAATGACTGCTCCAACAGCTACAACCTTGGGCGGCATGATAGTCATAACCACTGAAGGTTGTATAACTTACACTCCTCCGGTTGATTATGTAGGCGATGATAATTTCAATTACATCATTACAACACCTGATGGAAGGAAAGATTCAGCTAAGGTTACTATTGTTATCCTTGCTCCATCTGATCTCAAAATACTGGCTGTTGATGACGAATTCGAAATTGATATGAACGAAGAAGCTGAAGGTAGTATCATTGTGAACGATATTAATCCTGTCGGAGAAATTGTAATAACCACAACTCCGGTTGTATCACCTTTAAATGGTGATGTTACAATCAAAGCTGACGGAACAATGGTTTACACACCTGATGCTGGATACTCTGGAATTGATAGTTTCACGTACAGAATATGCAACTCAATTGTTCCAACACTTTGCGATGAGGCTGTAGTTACAATCTACATCATAGATACTGACACCATAACTCCACCGCCTTTATCAACTTGTGAAGAATTTATTCCAAATGGATTCTCACCAAACGATGATGGAATCAATGACCTGTTTGAAATTATTCAGGTACCCGTTGAAGGCGATACCGGTGATGGCATTTGTGAAGACTTCTATATTAGATTCCCGTCTGCAAAAATCGAAATCTACAACCGTTGGGGTAACTTGGTGTATGAAAAAGAAGCTTATGGCAATATCGACCAGTGGGGTCCGACCGAAGCCTGGTGGAATGGGCGATCGACGAATGGATGGACAGTTGGAGGCGATAAACTGCCATCGGCAACCTACTTCTATATCCTCTACTTTAACAATGGAGGCAAAGAACCAAAAGCAGGAACTATATTCCTTAACAATTAGTAAATGTTTAATGAATGTTTAATCAAAAAAAAATGACGAAAATGAAAACAAAATTAAATATTATCAAAGGGTTAGGGATTCTGGTACTCGTAGCTGCAGGTTTCGTTTCAAAAGCTCAGCAGGATCCTATGTACACACAGTACATGTTCAATCAGCAAACCATTAACCCTGCTTATGCAGGTACATGGGAGTCGTTAAATTTTATGGTGCTCGGTCGTCAGCAATGGGCTGGCTTCAGCGGAGCACCACAGACTTACACTTTCTCGATGCAGGCTCCAATGAAAAACGAAAGAGTTGCTCTCGGGTTGAATGTAATCAGCGATAAAGTAGGCCAGGAAAAACGTTTCTACCTTTTTGGTGATTATTCGTACCTGCTGCCCTTAAACGAAAAACTAAGGCTGAGATTGGGATTGAAAGGTGGTTTCACCAACTATTCAAACAACCTGAATGAATATGATATCACCGATCCGAACGACCCGTCATTTCAGGGTGTGATTGATAAAAAATTTGTACCCAATTTCGGAATTGGTGGATTTTTGTATAGCAAAAGAGGTTACATCGGATTTTCAGTACCAAAAATTCTGAATCACGATTTTGAATCAACAAATGAAACCTCATCGCTTTCGTCTGAATTCAGACACTACTTTCTCTCGGCAGGATTAGTGTTTAACCTTGGCGAAAACCTGAAATTCAAGCCTACAATGCTTACAAAAGCAACATTTACTTCCGAATCGGGCGCCCCTGTTGAACTTGATTTCACTGCAAACTTTCTTATCAAGGAACGTTTCTGGTTAGGAGCAATGTACCGTACAGGCGACTCGTTTGGCTTTATTGCTCAATGGATTATCGACAAAAAACTGCGGATTGGTTATGCGTATGATTATACCATCACTCCTTTGCAGGACTTTAATAGTGGTACCCACGAAATTATGGTTTCGTACGAGATGCGTTTCCTAAAAGAAATGTTTGCATCTCCGAGGTATTTCTAACGAATTTATTTGATTGGGTTAAGACCCAAAGTCCAGTTTTTTCTGCTGGACTTTGGGTCTTTTATCTTGGAATTCTCTCACCAAATCATCAATTACAGGCAAGCACTTTCCACACGAGGTACCTGCACGGGTGATTTGCTGAATGTCGGAAGTTGAATTTGCCCCCTTCTTCAGTAACGACAGAATCTCATTTTCGTCAACAAGATTACACAGACAAACTAACCGGTTTGACATGCAGATTTGTTCGAATTATTTGATTATTGATTTGAAGTCGAATACATCTTAGCATCCTGCTTCTGAAGTATTCTGTTCTCTGTGTAAACCTTTATTTTCCTGTAGATTTCGATTATAAGATCGTTTTTGGGAAGTGTACTGTAAATCGCTTCGAAATACCTGCTTTTCGACAAAAACTCAAAGGTTGGTTTATAATTAAGATCGAAAACCCACGACAACTGCATGATTTTAACATCCATTTCTGAAACAACATTCTTTTTACTCACCATTTTACCAGCAAGTACTTCTCTGGCTGCATCGTGCGAAACAGACAATCCTTTGGGCAATTCCCAGGTTAGGGTATGATTAGCCTGACCATTGCGCTTGATGTAATATTCTGAAAGAACTTTCAAAATATCAAGTTTATCAGCATCGCGAATTAACCGGGCATGCATCAGTTCACGTCCTTTTAACGTGCTGACGATATTGAATTTATTGTGATTCTGAATTGCAGCGAAAACAATTTCTGAAATACCATCTCCGAATGATTCCAGAGTTTTTTCTTCCCGTAACACTTTTATACTCAACGCGGCATGATCAACCGATTGTTCATCATTAAAAGTATTGTATTCCAACAATTGGCTAAATCGGCCAACATCGTGCAACAATCCGGCTAAAAATGCAATTTGAATGTCTTCTTCCTGCCATTGCAACTTCGTTGCCAGATTAAATGCATTTTCGGCAACCCGTTTCGAATGCTCCGTTTTAATACCAAAATTCAGCTGTTGCTGATCGGAGATAGTACCAAACGAATTACAGTAATTATTAAACCAGTTTATTGAATTGTTAACCAAATCTTTCATTTACCAATTATTATCATTTGCAAATTTACTTTTTAGTTCACCGGTAATAGTATGAACCGGTTTCTATTTATTAACATTCATTTTTCTTGCTGTTGAAATTTGTTCTGATTTGTAACCGGAATTTTGTTATTTTTGCAACACAAAAAATGGCCCTATAGTTCAATGGATAGAATGTAAGATTCCGGTTCTTATGATCTGGGTTCGAGTCCCGGTAGGGTCACAAAAAGCCGCATGAACAGCGGCTTTTGTTGTTTTTGGAGAACGGTGCACAAAACGAAAGTCCCCGCATTGCTGCTAGGCCACTAACCTAACTAAACTATACAATGAAGTGTTACTAATCGCTTAAAATGTGATTATCTAATTTGCTTTCAACCCTGTTGAACTTGTTGGTTATTTAAAATAACGCCACAAATCGCACAACTTCCCTATAGTTTCAACTGGTGGGTAACCACTTGTTGCAACGGCAATTCAATATTCGCCGAAACATTCCCAACCAAGGTTACCTGTGCTCCTTTTCGAACCGATTCGATCACAGTTTTCAGCACCGACGTAATTCCCACAACTTCAAAACCGACATCTGTTCCCCTGACGTTGGTTAGGTTTTTACTTCTTCCGGAATATTTACTAAACCTGCCTGAAAAGCGTGGATTGCACCCAGTTTTAAAGCTAAATCAAGTCGGTCGGGGGTCGAGGTCGAAAGTGATGATTTGCCCGCAGCCGGCAAGTTTCAGCAACTGAATTACAAAAAGTGCAATCATTCCGGCGCACCCACAACGGCCGTGTCGTTTACCGAAATTTGTGTCAGGTTAATGGCGTGCAATGCAACACCGATAGGTTCAACCATCGCGGCATATTCAAAACTCACATTGTCGGGAATTTTGTAAAGAATGTGCTGCGGAACGGTAATGTATTCAGCAAAAGCCCCATCGCGTTTAAACTCATTGCACGAAACCCCCAATACCATTCGGTTATCACTCAGGTTATACAACCCTTTCCGCGAATACCAGTCATCGAGCCGGTAAATTGTTGAGTCAAAAGTTACCCTGTCGCCCACCTGCCAACCGGTTACTGAAGCACCAGTCTTTTCGATGATTCCGGAAGCTTCGTGCCCCATAATTACCGGGGGAATCCTGCGCCCGGTGCTGCCATCCATTCCATGTACATCGCTGCCGCAAATTCCCACAGCCTTTACTTTTACTAAAACTTCGTCGGGTTGAGTTGCAGTAATTGGAACTTCCTGTATTTCGAATTTATTGTATTCAGTTAAAACAAGTGCTTTCATATGATTTTAATGTCGATTGATTTTAGTTTCGCCAGGTTTATGCTTCGCTAAAATTATTCCTTTTTGTTTTACTCTAATTAAAATCAGGTTGATATTTCTCAAAAAACAAAAAGGTATTTCACCTGTGAAGAAATAAAATCAGAAATAAAAAAAGCAGAAAATCGCATGAATGATCCACTGCTTTTTATGGGAAAATGCCCTTGATTCCGACGGGTTTATTTGCTGCCCAAATATTTATATACTGCGCCTGCAGCCATTGCTCCAAGAACCGGCATGAGGATAAATAACCAAAGTTGTGATATTGCCCAGTCGCCAACAAACAGCGCCTGACTGATACTTCGGGCCGGATTAACCGATGTGTTGGTTACAGGAATACTGATAAGGTGGATAAGCGTGAGCGCCAAACCAATGGCAACACCTGCAAAACCCTGCGGAGCTTTTGAATCAGTAGCGCCCAGAATTACAATCAGGAACATAAAAGTCATCACAAATTCGGTTACAACGGCGGCAACCAAACCATAACCACCGGGTGAGTGTTCGCCATATCCATTAGCGGCAAAACCTCCAATTTCTGCACCTTCCCTGCCTGTTGCAATAATGTACAATACTGCTGCTGCTGCAATAGCGCCCAAAATTTGCGAAATAACATAAGGTAGAATTTCTTTGCCGCTAAAACGGCCTCCAGCCCACAATCCAAAGGTTACTGCCGGATTGAGATGTGCCCCGGAAATATGCCCTAACGAGTAAACAATGGTTAAAACGGTTAAACCAAAGGCAAGCGAAACACCCGCCAACCCGATACCAACTTCAGGAAATGCAGCTGCAAGTACAGCGCTTCCGCAACCTCCAAGTACAAGCCAGAAGGTGCCAATAAATTCAGCCAGATTTTTTTTCATGTTTGTTCTGTTTTAAATATTACTACTTATGAGTACAATGTAAAAAAATTACGTTGTAAGATAAATCATTTTTATATCATTCACAAAATGAATATTTTAATAAAAAGGATAAAATCAGGGCTAAGATTTATTCAGAAAATTATCCGGAGGTATCCTGAAATCTTCAGGACTAAAATGCAAATTGAAATTGGGATGGGCAGTAATTGTTATTCAAGTTTTTTTTGATAGATACGGTAAACCTTATACACTTTACCTCCCATTTTTTCCATTTCGGCCCGAACTTTAAGGTTGGTTTCCAGTTCGAGATGTGAGTCAATCACTTTTTTACCAACTTTTTTTGCCGATTCAAGCATCTTCATTCCCATCATCACATCAATTCCCTTGCCCTGATAACGCGGGTCGATACCGCCAAGCAGCAAATTGAGCTGACTGCTTTTCCGGCCGGCAGTAAGAATGTGATAAAATCCGGTTGGGAAAAGATATCCTTTCGACTTTTGAATTCCGGCGCTTATGTCCGACATGGCAATTATAAATGCTAGAACCTCGTCATTTTCGTCAACCACAATTTTTATAAAATGTGGATTAATGAGGTAAAGATATCGGTTGGCAAAGTCGTCCATTTCTTTTATAGTAAATGGTACAAAACCATAAATATCCTGAAAAGTAAGATTTACCAGAGTAAGAACTTTATGAATATACGGTTTAACCTGCGCCCGGCTGGTAAACTCCAAAAACTTTATCTGCGTTTCGCGGCTCGTGAACCTTTTGTAAATACTTTTATAAAACTCTGGAATTTCTTCAGGAACGGGTATCTGGTAAACCACGAGGTCAATTTCCTTGGTAAACGACAACCCTTCTGCAAGCCTGTTCATGTAAGGGAAATTGCAGTTCGATGCAATTACGATCGGGTTGTCGTAACCTTCAATCAGCCATCCTTGCGGGTCTTTGTCAGAAAATCCAAGCGGACCAACCATTCGGTTCATTCCGTTTTTCCGCGCCCAATCCGACAAAGCATCTACCAATGCTGTAAAAACTTCGTTGTCGTCCCAGGTTTCAAGATTGCTGAAGCGTACATCTTTTATTCCTTTTTTGTCGTTGTATTCGTGACTGATCAGTCCCATCACACGACCAACTACTTCGCCATTTTTAATGGCTACATATAACACACTTGAACAATGGGCAAAAGCTTTATTTTTTTTCGGATCGAAATAGATCCACTCGTCCATGTAAATAGGAGGAACCCAATTGGGATGATTTTGATGAATTTTTGCTGGCAGTTGGATAAATTTCCTTAAAAGCTTTTTCGAAGTGACCTCTTTTATTTCGATTCCCATATCCCGATTTTGAGCGCCAAATTATTTATTTATTCGGAATATACAATAAATGTTAAATCTCGATTACAAATCAATTATGCACAATTACTCCGCCCATGAAGTAATGCCCTGTATACCAGCACCTACCTTACAAGTTCAAAAAAACAGGATGGAATTTCAGCTTTTAATGATATCTCAGCTTTTGAAAACGGATGCACAAACGAAATTTGCATTGAATGCAGTGCCATTCTTTTGAGTCCTTTTTCTGCTGTTCCGTAAGTCTGGTCGCCTGCAACCGGGTGCCCCATTTCAGAAAAATGCACCCTGATTTGATTTTTAGTGCCTGTAAATAAATCGATTTCAAGCAGGCTGAACTTCTGATTTTCGCGTAATACTCGATATCCGGTTTTCGAGAATTTCCCTTTTGCAGGGTTACTAACCGAATAAACACGATAAACCTGGTTTTCTGCGAGGTACGATTCAATAATTCCATCCTTTTCTTTTAAACTGCCTCGAACCACAGCTACATATTTTTTTGAAAAGTCGTGCCAGTTGTCCTGCAAAAACCGCTTGGCCTGTTCTGTTTTGGCAAAAACCACAATCCCCGAGGTTTCCCTATCGAGCCGGTGCACAATAAAAATGCGGTTGTTCGATTTCGGATTCCCTTTCCTCACATAATCAGTCAACATAAAATACGCGGTTTTCTCCCGTTCCCTTTCTGTTGCCATGGTCAGCAATCCGGCCGGTTTATCAATCACAATAATATCACGGTCTTCGTGTAAAATTGAGAGTCCTTTGGGATGATGTTTTGAAAACTGCCGGGTGCCGGCATTCCTGTCTTCGTGCATTCAAAAAAATTTTTTGTGAAATTAGCAATTTACAGCATTTCGAAAATAAAAAAACAGAAATCACAATCAACGTTGTCCGGTTAAAAACAAGAAGAATAATGTCGCTACTACGTAGCTTTACTGAATCATTATAATTCATTGACTACCATAATGTCGCGACGCTGTCGCTTTTATAGAAGCAGCGTAGCTGCGACAATTTGGTAGAAAATCAGAGAAAAGTAAAAACAAAGCTCCATCGGGGCGACACATTAGTGTATGTATTGACATTACCGGATTGTAAATGGATTGAATATTTTTTACCGGACACCAATGAATCTCAATAGTAAATCAGTTGAGTACAGTCGATTTTGAAAGATAATTTTTATCGGGCGAGTAAATAAACAACAGCGAACCATCTTTAATGGTTTCGGCCACAGGTTTAATCACATCTGGCGGTAACGACGGGCATCCGTAACTGCGACCCAAACGACCTGTTTTTTTTATAAAATCCTCGGTGGCGTAATCGGCACCGTGAATAATTATTTCACGTTCGCGCGCTTTATCGTTGATGCCTTGTTCAAGGCCTTTCAGTAAAAGTGAAAGCCCGACTTTTGAACCTATTGACATATTTTCAGTAAGATAAAACCCGAGGCTGCTTTGGAATGTGCCCGGAATATTCGAAAACCGTTGTGCAAACTCGTCGCCTGTATTTTTTCCGTGGGCGACATACGTATTGAATAGCAGCACTTTTTTATACAGGTCAATTACATACATCCGCTTTTTTGTGCTCGATTGTGAAAAATCGATGATGGTAAGCACGGTTTGATTTAATAGTTTTCCCTCCTTTTTCATTCGTTCGAAACCACGGAGTGCAAAACGAAAAGCATCATTCGAAAGCCCCATATCACCCAAGTGTAACGCAGAATACACTTCCTCATTTTCATCTACTTCAGGAAGAATTTCTGGTTCAGCCTTATCGAAAACAGGCAAAAACATTAACAAAAATATAAATACAAGTAATTTTCTCACGGGGCAAAACTATGTTTTTCAAATGTTAAACATGTAAACGGGGTTTAAATGAAATGTTAATGTTTCGGAAGAAATGCTGAATAAAGGTAAGCGTGGTGTTAATTATTTCCGGAGCCTTGGACTGAGGGCAGGGTTAGTGGAGGCATTGACTACTAAGGTGAAAAACGGAAATAAGGTTTTTTTGAAACTGAAAACCTTAAATCATTTGTCAGCCGGAATAAAACCTTATTTTTTCCCAACAACCTTAGTAGCAAAGACATTACATGATAACCCGAACCTCATTTACCTTAATAAAAATTCAACGCTGATGCCCTGAACAACGGACAGTGATTGTTGGTTGACCTGAATTACCGGCTTAAGTCAGAGCACCCCAATGAACAGCGGGCAAGGTTTTCAAGGAAGACCTGTTTCTACTATAATCCGTCCCGAACCTGGATGAAGCAGCAAAAAAAAATACTCGTAGCAATCTGCTTTTTACAAAACCATTAAAGCGAGTAGCAAGAATCTGCATCCATTCATTTACCATAGATTTCGAAAACACCCACACACCCATTCTCTGTTCTATTTAATTGTTATTTTTACGCAAATGAAATCATTTACAAGCAACAAGAAATATCCACTCGTAATTCACCCTTTTGGCAATGTAAATGCAGTTTGGTTTAAACGAAGCCGCTCGTTTTTACTCATGGAAGAACCCGCTTTTTTTGTTTTACGGGAATTTCTCAATGGAAACGAAATCTCCACAATTAAAAATAACAGCCGCAAAAAATTTGGCAGTTTAGACTCGGATATCGATACATTTGTTGATGAGATAATTCAATATATCAATGAGTTGAATCGTGTTAAGAAAGAAAATAAGGTTTCAAAGAAAATCAATGCAAAAAATGAATCTGCACCCATTAACTTTCAGTTATATAAATTCTATACATTTGGAAAAACCGTTACCCGGATTGACTACTACAACGACCGGTTAAAACATCTGGTTCATCCTTCGTTTGTACATCTTGAAACGGGGAATAAATCTGTTCCAAAATGCCACATCCGTTGTTACCAGACTGAAAATTACTTTGTGGTGTCCCTTAACCACAAGATTGTGGAAGCTTTTGGTTTTCAGGAGGAAGAATATTATAAGGGTGCTATTTCTCAGCTCATTTATAGCATCATCTACAAAAAATCGTTTTCTGGATGGATGTGCACACTTCATGCTTCAGGAGTATTTCATAACAATAAGGCTTTTATCTTTTCGGCTGCTGCCGGAAGTGGTAAGAGTACTGTCTCTGCAATTCTGAAAGCCATTGGGCTGGGATACATTTCAGATGATTTTATTGCTGCCACCCCCGATGGCCATGTTTACCCGTTTCCTGCATCCATTTCTGTGAAAGAGGGCGCAGTACCTGTACTTGCCAATTTTTATCCTGAGCTGAATGAAAAAGTATTGGAAAAAGCAGCGACAGGTAAAATGGTGAGGTATCTTCCTGTAAATAATTTTTCAGAAAACCAAGTAAACGGAATTCCGGTAGCCAGCTTTATTTTTGTAAATTATCAGGCAGGAAGCAGATTCGATCTGTCAGAGGTTGGAAAAAAAGAAGCACTTCAACTTTTGTTAAGAGAAACATGGGTCAATCCAAAAACCAGTCTGATAAATGCTTTTTTTGGGTGGGTTGAAAAAACGCCGTTTTACAGAATGACTTATTCAGACAACGAAAAAATGATATCCACCATCAAAAACATGCTTGAATATGAAGGGTAATCCGGTTTTGATTTTTGTGGGCAAATGCCTTACGTTAGGCAAGTATCCCGGACGTAAAGAGGAAATTGCACTGGAAATTCAGGCCAGTGGTTTCAGTTGGGAGAATGCTGTTCTGAATGCCAGCAATCAGTTTGTTTTACCTGCCTGGTTTATTCAGATGAAGAATGCTGGATTACTTGGTGAAATGCCCGAAGAATTATATTCACACCTTGAAGAAATCACAAACCTGAACCGCGAACGAAATCACAGAATTATTGATCAGGCCGAAGAAATTGCTATACTGCTGAATCAGCATGGCATTACACCTGTTTTTCTGAAAGGCACTGCGCATTTGTTGCTGAATTTATATTACGACCCTGCTGAACGAATGATTGGTGACATCGACTTTCTGGTGAAAGACCACGAAATGCTGCCCGCTTCTGAGTTATTGAAAACGCTGGGTTTTGAGCCACTGGTGAAATACAATGCTGCCATGCACAGAGAGATGAAACATTACCCACGCATGGTAAATTACGATTACCCTGCAGCTGTTGAAATTCATCGGGAAGTGACAAATCCACCCAACGACAGATTTTTCAGGGCTGGACTCATTTTTAGCGAAATACAAAAAATACAAGGAACTTTGGAAATCTATGTTCCCGGATACCGGCATCTGCTAATTCATAATATGTTGAATGCACAAATCAACGATAAAAGTTTTACCAACGCAGGTATTCTGTTGCGACAATCGTATGACCTGTTTCTATTGGCCGGCAGAGAAAATCCATTGACAGTTTTTGATGAATTTGGCAAACTGAGAAATATATCAGGTGCATGGCTGGCCACATCATCGTTACTACTGGGTAACCCGTCAAACCTACAATTCGCTAAAACAAAAAATGTAAAATCTTATTTACGCTGGTTTATTTATTTGCAAGAACATCCCCGGATTGCCGGTTTTTTCAGAAACACATTGTACTTTTCATGGCGGTTGTGGCGCTATATTTCATTGCCAATACGCGGAATTTTTAATCCGGCTGTCAGGGCTGGCATTATTGCAAGATTAACTGATAAAAGCTGGTATGGTAAACATCTCGATTCGTACAAAAAACATTTCAATCCAAATATTTGAACCTGAGATAAAAATATAACGTTTATTACGCTTATGATATAAAATTGATTTTCAATTTATTAACAATTATTATCGCCTTCTGATTTTGACTTTAAAGATATTGAATCTATTTTTGCCAGTCGGAATTTTACAAATGCAAAAACTATTTTTAGTTATATTATTTATCATTCTTACAGCTTTACCTGAGAAAGTTATAAGTCAGACTTTTGCATCAGACACGCAAAAAGATGAAATTGCATCGAACTCCAAAATAAGAGAAAACCTCATCAACTTTGCCAAAGGGTTTCTCGGAGTTCCTTATCGATATGCAAGTGCCGCACCCGAAAACGGTTTTGACTGTTCTGGTTTTGTACACTTTATCTTCAAAAGTTTTGATATTGTGGTTCCACATAGCTCGAAAGCAATTACGAACCTCGGAAAACCTGTTGAACCTGAAAACTTCAAAGTGGGCGATGTTTTGGTTTTTTATGGTTACCGCAACACAACACAAATTGGTCATGTAGGCATTATATGCGAGGCCGACGGATTGAACTCGAAATTCATCCATTCTTCATCGGGAAAAGTAAAAGGTGTAATTATCAGCGAACTGAGTTCTGAAATGTACTCCCGCCGTTTTTATCAATGTATTGATATTATCGGCATAAAATAATCCTTTTCTTTTATTCTTCTGTCAAATCTTCTATGCCTAACAAAATGTCGTACAAACGATCATCGAGTTCGTAGACATCTTCATAAAAATAAAATTCACCTGAGTCGTTTACCCATGCAGTAAAATACCCTATATGTACAGGTATTTTCTTTTTAAGCTGAACCCATTTTTCTGTGCCGGAATTCATTGCAGCATCAATTTTTCCAAGAGTCCAGTCCGGATCATTTTTAAGAACTTCAATGGCGAGATCGCGCGGTTTTCCTACCCGTACACAACCATGACTCATGGCTCTGCTATCCTTTCCAAAATGACTCTTTGCCGGCGAATCGTGCAAATAAATATTATTAGAATTGGGGAAAATGAATTTCACCTTTCCCAATGAATTGCCTTTTCCTGGTTTCTGGCGAACCTGCCCGTTATTCCACTCCATATTGTGTTTGGCCAGGTAGTTTTTGTCCTTTTTTATACCCGGCAAAATTTCGTTTTTGAGAATACTTGGTGGCACATTCCAATAGGGACTAAATACCACAAAGCTCATATTTCCACTAAAGACTACGGTTTTCGACATGCTTTTCCCAACAACCACCGGCGATTCATACACCCGCTGTCCATCGCGGTTAAAAACTAAGGTATAAGACGGAATATTCACAAAAATGTACTCGCTGGCATTGGCCATTTCTGGTGCAATCCAACGCCAGCGTTCCATGTTTACCACTATCTTTTTAATGTGTTCACTTACCGGAACATTCATGAGTTTTATCAGTTGAAGAGTTATGGTTTTTGTTTCTTTTTTACCATTTCTTACCTGGAATTTGTTTACTCCAACTAAAAGTTCTTCGTCGAATACGTTACTGCCGTTATTTTGGGCAATGTCGCCGGTTTTTATTAACCGGTCACGTATCTGAGCAATTGATATTGCTGAGTCGCCCAGTTTATAGACTTTTATTTTCGGGACGATAGCAATGGTATCCCATCCGCCCGATTTCTGAATATCGCGGTAATGTTTCAGCACATCACGCAATTTGTAATACTGGCTGAATAAAACAGAATCGTTACGGGTCAGAAGGTCTGCATTGATAAACATCGAATCGAGCTCGTTTTCGTATGACACCTGCTTTTTGGGCAGCAGCCATTCCAGAGCGGCAGCAGTTTTGTCGTCAACACCACGGTAAACCTTCTCGGCATAAAACAAGAACATGTTCGTAATCATAATTTCTGTTTCGGCCTGCGAAAATGTGTTTTCCATGTCGCTTTCAAAAATACCATCCATCTCAACCATGTACGGAAATCTCTGGTAAACACCTTCGCTGGCAATTCCTTTCACCTTACTGAATAGTGAATTCGCAAACTCTACCACCCCGTTTTCATCGAACCAGATGTGATGATAAAGTTGTTCGTGATAAATCTTTTTTACATTGCCACTGTATTCGTTTAATTCGGGGTATTTCAAATAAAATGAATCTACTTCAGTACTATCAAACGAAGTTTTATTCAGGCGATTAATAGTTCCCTGTAAATCTGTATTTAAAACCGGTTCTGGTAACTTTATTTTCTGATTACAAGCAACTGCTACAAAGCATACAGCAACAACCATTAAAATCCGAAGTAACTTCTTCATAAGCTGAAAATAAAATTGTTTTAGGCAAATGTAGTTATGTTTTATACCGATTTACTTTATTGGTGAATTAGTATTCAACAATCTTATCGACAACCAGTTGTCGCATTGCCTCACCATCAATAAGTTTGTATTGAATTTGTCTCATCCCACCTGTCGGACTGGCATTTGAATCGCCGGGATTGAATACCGGGAAACGCTGATTAAATGTGCTTTCAACGATGGCAAATTCATCGTGTCCCATATAACCTGGGTTGGCTTCCTTATTATCAGCAATGTTGGGCATATTTATGCTGCTCATCGATTTTCCGTTGTTTACTGAATAACCTAAAACCGAACCGTAACTCCCACTTCCATCAGATTGCAGATAAACCAATACTTCCGGAAAACCATCGATATTTAAATCTCCCACCTCGGCATTTACCACAGTACCTTCAATCTGATTTTCAATAATTGAATTATCAACTAAAAGACCCAAAGGTTGGATGGTAACTGTTTTCCCGTAAACCTCGACAAAAAAAGCGAATTGATTATAATCTAATGCTTTACGAAATATGACCTTATCAATCTGAGCAGTATCCAATGGTTCTGGCAATTTGTGATAAACCCCTGCCAGACTTGCACCTCCCGAACAAAAATATCCGAGCATCTCGTTGTCCTGTTCCGTTTCGCCTGATATTACAAGGCTGTCAGCTTCAAAAGTAAAATACACGCCAAAACCTTCAACAGTGGCGTTAAAAACATTGCCCGCTACCATTTTATATGCCATGGCATCAAATGTACAGGTTGGTTTTTTAATATCAACCCTCGATCGGATTGATACCTGCAGAACGCTATCAGTCAGTTGTTTTACTTTAACTGCCATCCAGTCGTAACCTTCGTTTCGAAACTGGTAATCGCTGGTTACATAATTACCCGTAACAACAATGTTATTTGCTTTCTGGACTGCGGGATCCGGTTTAGAATTAGTTTTGCATGCAATAACTGTGGCAATCAGTATAAAAGCAGTAACAATTTTCTTCAACATCTTTTTAAATTGAATTTCAGTTTAACAACAATATAAACGGAATCAAACACTCAATTGTTCAGCAACTTAACATAGCGGTGCTCGTTGTAAATTTTGCCATTTTTAATAATGGCTTTTTCGAGAACCGCCTCCTGTTTAAAACCGCATTTTTCGGTTATCCGCATCGATGCCAGGTTAAACTCAAAAATCCCGGCGTGAATACGAATGATATCGAGATTCTTAAAACCATAATCACAAATCAGGGTTACGGCGTGTGTCATAATTTCCGGTATTCGTCTGAATCATTTTAAAGTGTCTCAAAAGTACGAATAATACCGATTGGCTCACTGTGCCTGCTTCATCCGATAAACCTTTTTTCTTATCGAATGAATAATAGAATCAAGCGCATCAGCCGGAAAATCTACATTTGTACTCATCAGTTTTAGTTCAACTTCGGGTTTATTGCTACCATACGAAGGCTGAAAATAAGTGCGGTTGAGTTTGTGAAATCCGTTTCGTTCATAAAACCTGATTCTCCGACTGCTGATATCATCGATTGGAAGTTCGGTTTCGAGGATTACGTTTTTTTGAAATTGGGACCTGATTACAGAAAGTGTCGTCTCTCCTATTCCCAATCCGCGCAAAACTGGTTCAATGGCAAAATGTTCAATAAAAACAAAGCATGGGAAGTCCCACACTACACAAAACCCGGACAATGTTACGCTTTCGGTAAAAATCTGAAGAATCAGGCAACCATCATCAGCCAGCAACAGTTTCAGGTCATCAAATTCTCTTCTTTCTTTTGCCGGAAAAGCTGAAATGTACAGTTCCCTGATGTTGTCAAGTTGCTGAGGTTCAGTTATTTTTTTTAATTCGATTTGCATTAATGGTCGTGATCATGGTCATGCTGTTCCGTCGTATGGTCGTCGCCTTCGGCATGTTGGTGACTGTGGTTTAAACTGATGAAAAACATCAGCACGATGCCTGTAACAATTGCAGCCAACTGAATCAGGCTTTTCCTGACCGAAGATTCGCGGTGCAATTCGGGAATCAGGTCGCTGCCGGCAAGATAGATAAAGCCACCCGCCGCGAATGGAAGAATGTAAGGCACAATATTTTCGGTGAGCGAGCCCAGCATTAATGTAAAAACAGCACCCAGAATAGCTGCGCAGGCCGCTATAAAATTCAGAAACAGCGCCTTTTTACGTGAAAAACCGGCATGCAATAACACCCCGAAATCACTGATTTCCTGTGGTATTTCGTGAACAATTACTGCCAGCGTGGTTGCAATACCAACACCTGGCGAAGCCATCCAAGCAGCAGCTATCAAAACGCCATCGGTAAAATTATGCAGACTGTCGGTAATCAGACTGATGTAACCAAGAGGGGATACTTCGTGGTTGTGCGAAACGTTGTGACAGTGATGCCAGTGAATAAATTTTTCAAGTACGAACATAATAATCAACCCCAAAACGATCAGTAATCCAATCAGTTGTGGATTATCAATCTGTTCAAACGATTCGGGAATGAGCATAAAAAACGTATTGCCAAAGAGCGCTCCAACAGCAAAGCTCACAAGAATAAAAACCACTTTCTTTAACATTTTGGCTTTCATCGCCAATAATAAAATCCCCGAAAACGAGAGCAAACTAACCAGCAACGTGCTGCCAACCGCTCCAATCCATACATTATCCATTTCCCGTTTCTTTTATTTTAATTTTGATAAGGGCGCACTATATAACCAGATTGCAATGGCTGCAAAAACCTTTCACAATCAGTTCAGTCTCCATCTCAATATACCCTTCAGGCAAATCAGGAGTTTTAAAATCAGCTCCAACCAGACATTTTACCATGCCACACCGATTACAATAAAAATGAACGTGGTGGCTTTTGTGCATCCCACTATCCGAAAGTGCGTATTTCACCAAATGGTTGTCAACCACAATTTTATGAATGATCCCGTTTCCGATGAGCGTTTTAAAAGTTCTGTAAAACGTGGTACGGTCGTAGGTTCCGTCCACTTTTCCTTTAATTTCCTCTTCCGAAACGGCTGTTCCGGCACTCAGCATTACTCCAATGATGCTTTGCCTGCAACTTGTTCGAACCAGATTGTGTTTTTGCAATATTTCTTGTGTATTCATTTTTGCAACAAATTACCAAATGCAACAATGCTGCAAAGATAATGTTTTGCAAAAACAATCATTTAATCGTTTTTGCAGAGGGTGAATAAATTATTTAAGAAAATTTGTTAAAATCTGTACCCTAATCTGAAACCATAACGATACGCAACATCAACAGTATTAAAATTACCTGTTCGTTTAAATTCTCCGGCATCGATTACTTTATCGTAACCTGGCAAATGCTCTTCGAGATATTCATAGAGTTTATCAAAAAACTCCGATTCTTCATCGGGACTTAAGGTTGTATTGATTTCGGTTTTCAGATTATAAACACCCAAACCCGGCCCTGCTGCAGTCAAATCAAGCGACACACGATCCCAAAACACAAACTGGTACCCGATTTGGAAGCCAATGGCGTGTATGTTGAGCTTGAAATTTGTATTAACAGTACCATTAAAATTAGTACCATCCAAAAACCAATCCACTTCGCGATTGAGGTAATTATAAGCATAATACGGCCCAATATAAATCCCACGCGGAGCACCATATTTATTTTCTTTTTTCAGGTAAAACCGGTAATCAACCGACGCATGAAATCCCTTGTCTTTATAATCTGTATTTAACTCAAGCGAATCGGAAATACTCTCTGTAAAACGTGGTATTGAGAAACTTCCCATTTGCACCATAAACGACTGATTACTTGTAAGTATTCTTTCGTACCCAACGGTTAAGAACTTTGTCGAAACGAGTGACGGATTTGTAATATTTACCGAAATCGTATTCCTTTTCAGCTTTTTAACGGGTTCGGGATTCAGCAACTGGTTTACGGAAATTGAAACCGTATCGGTAATGGTTTTTTCCTGTGCAAATACATTCAGAAACACAAGACTTAAAAAGGCAACCAGCAGATTTTGAACAATAAATTTACTTTTCATAGCAGTTTCGTTTTTTTTTGTGGTTGAAATCAAAATTAAATAAAGAATAGAAAAGTCGCCGGAAATGATAAACTTTTATTTTTGAATAATAGCTCAAGTAATTTCAACGGTTTTGTTGTGAAATTATATTGTATTTTTAGCCGTGCGATATTTAAACTGTAAAATGTGTCACCAAAACTGATAAAAGTCTTCCGTGTTTTTCAAACCCTGATTATTTCGGTGGCGCTAATCTTTGTTTTGTTGGTGGGCGCAGTAAATTTGCCTTTTGTACACACTTTTCTAACATCACAAACCAATCATTTTCTCTCCAAAAAAGAAATCCCGTTGCATATCGGAAAAATTTCGCTTTTGCTCAACGGAAAAATCGGAATCAGTGAAATCGAAATCATTGAAACCGGCAACGACACAGTAATTTACGCTGGATTTGCCAGTGTTGATGTGAAACCATTTCCGCTGTTTTCGAAACGCGTAATTGTAAACAAGTTAAACCTCAGCAATGTGGTGGCACATCTCGCAACAAACGATTCAACCGGGCAATTGAATATTATCAGTGTTTTTACAGCAGGAAAAAACACACCTGATACGCCTGAAAAGGATACTGCACAAACAGTTTCTTCTTGGGAAATCAATGTAAAAGAGGTTGTTGCAAACAACATCAGTTTTAAATACGACGACAAACCCGGTGGAATTCTGGTGGAACTAAAACTTGAAAAAGCAAAAATTGAATTCAGTAGTTTTTCGTTGCTGAATAAACAAATTGATATTGCCGAAGTAAAATTGGATACACCTGTCGGGAAGGTGGCAATCTGGCAAACCGAAAAACCTGAAACAGAAAACGACGGAGAAATGCTTGCATGGAATTTCTCGGCAAATGAATTGAAAATCAACAATCTGAATTTCGTTTTTGAGCAACCCGATTTGCAGCAGCAACTTGCAATAACCCTTAAAAAAGGAGAATTCACGCTTGAAAAACTCGACCTAGCAGCCCACGAGATCAAGATTGGCAACATAAAACTAACCAAACCCGTTGTAACATTTGCACACGGAAAGCCGGCAGCAAATGAAAATACCCCGAAAAATACGGCTGCTGTTTTTACACTTCCAGTGTTGCCATGGACAATTTTTTCAGAAAAGCTGGTAATTGATGATGGCAGTTTTTTTTATCATCCGGCTGATTCATTACAAATGGCTGCGCTCGAAAAATGGTTGCCTGTTGAGGCACTAAACGCCACTTTCTACAGCACAGAGCTGTCACCTTCAGGTTACAAATTGAAACTGAAAAACTTATCGTTTGAACTGGCCAATACATTAAAAATTAATGAAAGTGCGCTGTTTTTTGAGGCCGATTCGATGCAGAGCATGAAACTGAACATCAGGCTGATCGCGTTGCTCAAAGAAAAACAGGCCTGGCTGGCAAAAAAAACAGCCCTTACTTTTAATACACGTATTGAAGGGAACACGGCTGAATTACTGATTCGCGATTTGTCGCTGCAATCATCGGCAGGATTGAATTTTACCGTTCGCGGCACACTTACCGAACCACTGAAAATGACAGATGCCGGTTGTAACCTGACTTTTGTTTCGGGCACTATTTCGCGCAGCCAATTGTTACCCATCCTGCACCATTTCAGCCCGAAAACAACACTCCCGAATTTTAGTCCTTTAACTGTTTCTGGCTTTGTAAAAAACAAGGTAATATCTCCTGTTTTCGGGGTAAAAATCAACAGCCAATCAGGAATGATTGAGGCTGCCGGAAAATTTGATGTTAAAAACCTGACAGGCGAATTAGAAACAGATTTTAAAAATATTCAACTGGCCGGCATGTTTGGCGAATCGTTGCCCGAACAGCTCACTGGCAAATTACAGGTTAAAGGCGCGTTGAAAAAAAACAGTCTGCCTGAAGGAACCTGTATGCTGCAAATTGATTCAGTTACCTACAAAAACCATACAACACAGCTAATTACGGCTAAAGTTGAAATGTTTGACAACACCGCTGATGCGATACTTTTTGCAGACGACAGTGCCGCTGAAATCGATTTGAAAGGCCGGCTAAAACTGGAAGGTAAATCCGATTACACGGGAAATATAAATGGAACTTTCAATATTGATTTGTTCCGCCTGAACCTGATAGCTGAACCATTGGCAGCCGGGGGCGAAATCAATTCAGCATTTTCGTATAACCCACACAAAATCAATATAAATACAACAATAACCGATTTAACCATTTCAAATAAACACGAAACTGCAACCATCAAAAAAACATATTTTGATCTCGATTCCGATGACGAACAAATTGTATCGGTTTTTGATGCAGGATTTTTCAGGGCCGAGTTAAACAGCCGAGCCTCTTTAAAGGATTTTGCCCAAGCGTTCGGTTCAACAAAACCCGAAAACATCATTAATCTCGACTCAACTAATTTTCTCAATCTCACTGAAATACAAAATCTCGAAAACTTCAGACTCGAAGCGAACCTCTCACACGACCCGTTTTTTAATTTGTTTTACAACGATTCTGTTCTCAATTTCAGCAATATAAAGCTGAATATCAATAAAAACGACAACAACAGCATAACAACCGGAACCGTTACGACTGACTGGATAAGATACAACCAGTTAAATTTAATGCAGCCCGGTTTAAAACTGCAAATTGAACCCGACCGGCTCAGCCTGGAAGGGAAAATCGATAGCATATCCGGGGCCGGAATAAAATTTGGCAAAACAGAAATAAACGCCGGGATTTTACACGCCGAAATCAGCGGAAATCTATTTGTTTCGGATAAAAACGACAGCATTTTGCATCAGATTGGTTTTGAAGTGCAACGAAAAGAAAACCTTGTAATTTTTAAATCGCCTGCCCCATTCTGGATAATTAACCGGAACAAATGGGAACTGAACCCTCCTGAATTTCTGACATGGAATGAATTGAACAAAACTCTAACCGCGACACTCGACTTAGAATTTAACGAAAATTATATCGGATTAAAGGGTAACAACAACAAAGGTATTGAACTGAATGTTAAGAATATAGAACTTGCTAACCTTGCAATTCCCGGAATCATTGGTTTTGTGCCCGACGGAATAATTGATGCCAACGTAAAATACAGCAAAACAAACCAGCATAATGTGGCGCTTAAAATGCAAATGCGCCGTATGAAATGGGGTACAATTCAATTTGAACTGGTTGATGCCAGCGGAAATCTGGTTGCTGATTCAACGGGCATTATAAATAGTGAACTGCACGTAACAGCCGACGACTCGCTCCGGCTTCATGCAGGTTTTTCAAGCAATTCGGCCAAAAAAACCTATTTGCTGAACAGCAATTTTCAGAATCTGCATTTTCAGCTTTTCGAACCTTTTATCGCCGATTATGCCAGTAATTTACACGGAAAAACCGACGGTGAAATTAAGCTGGGTAGTAACGATGGGGCACTTTCGCTGAATGGCGAAATCAGTTTCAGCAATTTCGGGTTGAAAGTAATCCCCCTCGAAACCTGGCTCACCATCCCCGACAAAAAAATCGAAATCAAGAACAATTCGTTTATTTTCAACAACTTCACCGTAATCGACAGTTTAAAACGACCGCTCACAGTAAACGGCAACATAACTTTTTACAACCCGGAAAATATACTTGCCGATTTGAGGGTGAAAACTGATAAAATACTGGTAATGAACACAACCCCAACCGACAACTCTTCGTTCTTCGGATCGATGATTATAAACTCGGGGTTAAGTATTACAGGCCAGGTTTTCAGTCCCACCATAAAAGGCAATATTGATCTCGAAAGCGGAACCAACCTCACCTACCAGATGATTCAGGATTTATCGGTTGAAGGAACACAAACAGATGTGGTTTTTGCCAGCATAACCGACAACCTGACAATTATCTATCCTGAAACTGATGTAAAAAACAAGACAACTAAAATGCCTTTGATTGAAACAACCGTCAGGATTGACCCAAAAAGCGTTTTCAATGTAAAAATTGCCGACATCTACGATGTGGATATTACCATTGGCGGCGAAGGATTACTTAATTACAACATGTTACCTAACAACACTATGAGTTTGAATGGCAGTTACGAAATTAAAACCGGCGACTGCAAACTGAAAATTACCGGCTGGCCCCGAAAAGATTTCAAAATCACGCCCGGCAGCTCGTTAAACTGGGATGGAAGTGTGGAAAACCCTGAACTGAATATTGAAGCTACCACAAAAGTAAAAGGCTCGTATCTGAATCCCATTGATAACAAAAGCCGTGCAGTCGATTTTATTGTTTCTATGCAGCTAAAAAAGAAACTGGCTGACCTTCAAATCGTTTTTGAAATACAATGTACCGATCAGTATATTATGAGCGTATTAAGCACTTTTTCGGAAGACGAAATCATGCGGCAGGCGGTCAATCTGCTGCTGTTCGAAACAATCAATTTACCCGGCATTGAAAGCTCGGGCGATTACATTGCATCACAGATAAACAGTTTCTGGGAGTCGCAACTCAACGCATTATCGAGCAAAACCTTCAAAAAAACACATTTGTCGTTTGGAATCGATTCATACAATCAATCGACAGCCACCGGACAAGAGGAAAAAACAAACCTGACCTACGAAATGGAGCATAAATTTATGAACGATCGCGCCACTGTTAAAGTATCAGGCAAACTGAACGATTATAACGAAGGAGCTTACCAAACCAACAGCCTTTTCGAGAATTTCATTTTTGAATATGCGCTCGATTCGCTGAACTCCAAAAACCTGAAACTTTACCAGAAACGCGATTACGAGGATATGCTGGAAGGTGAAGTAACAAAATATGGTGTCGGATTTTTATACCGGAAAAGCTACAACCGGCTCAAAGAAATCTGGCAAAATGAAAAGAAACAAAAACTAAAAAAGGAGAATAAGAAAAATTAAAATGCCGCGATGCATCGTTAAAATATTACCATTTGCGATTTTACTGCTGCTGTCAGGAGCATGCTCGAATACAAAATTTCTAACCGACGACCAGATGCTGTATAATGGCCGGAAAGTGGAAATAAAAAGTGAAGAGAAAGGCAAAGTACGTAAAACGGCTACCGAAATTGCCAGCGAAGTATCGTTTGCCGAGCCAAACAATTCGCTGATGGGGAAAAGAGTAATGCCGCCGGTGGGTTTATGGTTTTACAACTACAAAAAGCCCGAAGAAGGCGAACGGGGGGGATTTTTGTACCGTAGCCTGAAAGAAAATCCGGTACTGATTTCGGATGTTAACCCCGATTTACGCTGCCGGAAAATTGAAACCGATTTGTTTGCCAACGGATTTTTTAATCCGCAGGTTTCGTTCAAACTCGACACATCGCGGCGAATGCCTCGTAAAGCAGACGTTTTATATTTTGTGGAAGTGCAAAGGCCATATCGCATTTCAAATGTTTTGAATCAATTACCAACCGATTCAATTGACGAATTGGTTAACAAATTTACACCGGAACTAAATTTGAAAGCGGGTAATATTTTTACGCTCGAAACCATTAGAAACGAGAAAAAGCAATTGGCTGGCAAAATCGTAGAAGAGGGATACTATTTTTTTAGTCCCGAAGAAATTGAAGTGATTGCCGACACCTCGCAACTGTTGCATACTATCGATTTGCTGGTGAGAAAAAAACAGATAATTGATGCCCACATCTTAAAAAAATACACCATAAACAAAGTTGAAGTGCGTGTAAATCAAAACATTTATAACACTTCGGAAAACCTGAACGATACAATTTTTATTGATGGAATTTATATAACCGGGAAAACGGGATATTTGAAACCACAGGTAATTACGCGGTCAATTCTTTTAAGGCCGGGTGATGTTTATGCCGAAACCAAACACCGCGGCACACTTCCGTTGTTAAACAACTATGGCGTTTTCGAATCGGTTAAAATGCAATTTGCTGTAACCGACAGTTCTGCTCAAAAAATGGATCTGCTGATTGAATTAAAACCAAAAGAAAATGTAAGCCTGAATGTGGAAGGAGCAATTCAGTCAAAATCGACAGGATTTGCGGGACCGACTTCAGAAATATCAATTACCCACGGCAACATTGCCAAAACTGCCAGCCGGCTTCAACTGAAAGCTTTTGGCGGATTTGAGTGGCAATGGGGTAAACACAGCGAAAACGACCTGGGGGCAAACTCGTTTAACGCCGGTATCAACTCATCCATTGCAATCCCAAAAATGATTGTGCCTTTTAAATCGATACGCGAAAACAAGGCAATTATCGGGAAAACAATCGGATCGCTTGGGTTCGAATTTGTAAACAACATCAAATATTACCGGATGAGCTCGGCCAATGCGCGTTTTGGTTACCAGTGGCGAAAAAACCAAAAAATAACTCACCAGTTTTACCCCTTCAATCTGAATTCAGTTTCGTTATTGAAAACCACACCCGAATTCGATTCAATCGTTAACAGCAATCCGTATGTAAAGAAAAGTTTTGAAGAACAACAGATTATAGGTACCGAATACAATTTTACTTACGATAATTCGGGCCGCAAACGCTCCGGTTTCTATTTTCAGGGTACTATCGCCACCTCAGGAAATATGCTCAATCTGATTAGCCAGGTTGGAAACAATGAACGACCATATAAATTTTTAGGCGAGGTTTATTCTCAATTTGTTAAAACCTCTGTTGATACCCGCTTCTACACAAATACCACAAAAGAAGGGTTGGTGATTCGATTGTATGCCGGCACCGGCTTTTCGTATGGCAACTCGTCGGTAATGCCTTATGTTGAACAATTTTTCAGTGGAGGTTCAAACAGTTTGCGGGGTTTTGTGGCACGGTCGCTTGGCCCTGGTAGCTATAAACCAGAAGAATACAACGGCATCATCGATCAAACCGGCGATATAAAACTTGAGGTAAATACCGAGTACCGGTTTAAAATGACAGAGATGTTGCTGGGTGCGCTCTTTCTCGAAACCGGAAACGTTTGGCTGCTCAATCCCGATGAAAACAGACCCGGTGCCCAATTCAAATTAAACAGCATGATCGAACAACTTGCAGTTGGCACAGGTGCCGGGTTACGATTCGATTTCGATTTTTTTGTACTTCGCACCGATGTGGGATTACCTTTGCGGTTTCCATATAATGATGGCGGTGGCAACTGGAACGAATTCGACGAAGTTTTTTCCAAATTCAGGTTTAACCTGGCCATCGGTTATCCGTTCTGATAAAAAATTGCAAATAGTCAAACTTACAAGTAGTATAATTACATTAAACAAATCGATAAAAAGCAGAAAGAATTATGAATATCACTCAATTGGGAGAAGCCCGTTTTCCGTCGCCGATAAAACGAACTGTTAGTGATAATTTAAGTGTGCCTGAGCACATTATTTCGAATAAACAAAAGGTGGGCAAAAACAACCTGAATTTTGAACTGGCTGGTCCGCGCGAAAAATTGTATTTCGACCCGGCAAAAACAAAGGCCGGAATTGTTACCTGTGGAGGTCTTTGCCCGGGTTTGAATGATGTGATCCGCTCGCTTTATCTCGAGTTGACTCACGCCTATGACGTTCACGAAGTATATGGTTTTAAGTGGGGTTACAAAGGGCTTTTACCCGAAAACGATGCACCGGTAAAACTTACAGCAGAATTTGTCGACGATATTCATAAGGAAGGCGGAACCGTTATTGGTACTTCGCGCGGTCCTGTTGATGTGGAAAAGGCAGTGGATAACCTGGTAAAAATGGGTATAAACATTCTTTTTACGATTGGCGGCGATGGTACACAACGCGGTGGAAATGCACTTTTTCAGGAGGCAAAAAAACGAGGACACGACCTTTCTGTGGTTGGCATTCCCAAGACAATTGATAATGATGTGGCCTTTGTTTCGCGCACATTTGGTTATTTAACCGCAGTTGAAGAGGCCTGCCAGGTACTCGACCGCGCGCACATTGAAGCCCGCAGTGTCGAAAATGGAATTTCGCTGGTAAAGCTGATGGGCCGGAATGCCGGATTTATTGCGGCTGGCGCTACTGTTGCAAGCCAGGATGTCAACTTTTTGTTGGTACCCGAAGTTCCATTTAAACTAGATGGTGAAGGTGGATTTTTATCTGTTCTGAAAAAGAGAATTCTCGACAGGAAACATGCTTTGATTGTGGTTGCCGAAGGGGCCGGACAGGATTTATTAGCCGGAAAAGATGCAGGCCGTGATGCATCGGGAAATTTATTACTGAATGACATCGGCATTTTTCTGCGCGACGAAATTGTGAGTTTCTTTAAAAACGAAAAAATTCCGGTGGTAATGCGTTACATCGACCCGAGTTACCTGATTCGCAGCAGTCCGGCAAATGCAGAAGATTCCATTTTGTGCGATTTATTTGCCCGAAATGCAGTACATGCTGCAATGGCCGGGAAAACAGGGCTTGTGATCGGGTATTTACACGATAAATTTATACACGTACCCATTGAGTTGATGGCCAGTGAAGTAAAAGAACTTGATACTGCCGGTTTTGCGTGGCGGGCTGTTTTGGCTGCCACGGGTCAGCCTGAGCGGTTTGAATAAAAAAACAGCCGCCGGAATTTTTTCGGCGGCTGTTTTTTTATTGATATCAGTAAATTTCAGTTTTTTAAATCAATTTCCCCAATCAGCGGAATATCAAGAGCAAGCTCCTGTCTTACCATATTTTCAATAAACATTTCGGCCTGAATAAACTGGGCAGCTGTTACAGGCGACAAACTTCTGGCCATTTTTTTGTAGGTTTTCTCCCAAAGCTGCACAAATTTCAGATTTATTTCGAACGAGGTTTTTATGAGCAAATCAGCATCTTCGTTGGTGAGGTTTTCATATTTATCCGCATAAGCTGAAATGTTTGCCGCGCGTTTTAAACCTATCTCTTTCCGCTCAATTTCATACTCTTCATATAATTGCCAGAAAGCATCGGTCTGCGATTCTTCAAGAATCATGTGTTTACCAATCAGATCTTTTTTCTCCATTCCGTAAATGCTTTGAACAAGCACAACTTCTTCTTTATTGGTCTGCGATTTTGCTATAAAAGCCACTAGAACCACCAACACAGCCAAAAATATTTTTTTCATCTCCCGCCTCCTTAAATTTTACATCAAATCCCGTTAATAATTCCTCTATCGGTGGCAAAAATAGATATTATTAAAGCATGACGTAATGATTTTTGTGGATTAGTAAAAAAGTTAATATTCACTACAAGCTAATGTGAAAACCAGTTAACTGTTGAATCAAAACCATTGGCAATTGAATACTCTTTAGCCTGATGCATAAATGCTTGCAACCTTGTTTCGTTGCTACTGTCTTCTTGACCATCGTAAGCATAATTTAACCACGGAATGTTGTGGTGGTCTTTTTTAAAATCGTTTGAAACCGCGCAAATTATGATTCCGGGCATACAGGTAAAGGGAAGGATATTTGCAACTCCTGAAATATTCATTTCAACCAATCCGGCTGCAGAACCCAGTGCGATAGGCGGATCGCCATCATAATCACGATGAATATATGGACTGCAAAGATTTAGTATTTCGTCTATTTCAAGTTCTTTTCGCGCGGTTAGATACTGGCCCACTTTCCCGGTAAGTTGTTTGGCCACATAATGCTGATAAACCTGCTGCACCTTCGATTTTAAAAAACCTTTCAAATCGCCTTTCCAAACACTGTCGCGCCAGTAACGGTACGATGAATAATGCAGCCATTCGCCAAACGGGGCAATAATTGTTTCTGCACCTAAAGCTTCGAGCCGTTCGATTAAATGACCGCTGCAGAATGGATTATCGCGCATAAAAATCTCACCTACAATTGCAATCACAGGTTTACGTTTTTCGAAATTGGCTTCAATCGAATGAAATGCCTCACCTGCTCTTTAAAGCACAGCTCCAACTTCCTTCCCTCCATTGGCCACAGCTTCCGACAATTCTTCGCGGTATTTCAAATAAGTTTTATCCGATTTTCCTTTCACCAGTTCGTATGGACGGCGTTCCTGCAATAAACGACGGAGTATGTCGAGACCTACTATTCCGCTCCATGCATTCTTTCTGAATGTTTTCGAATCCTTTCCTGCCAGGTCGGCATATGCATCATCGTTACTGGGTGTCATCAGGTGAACATCATCGTACCCCAGTTTATCGAAAATTATACGATGAAGTTTGTTGTAATCGCCAAACCTGCAAGGCCCATTGTGGTTGGGCATAAAAAAACTGACCTTTTTCGGATCAATTCCCGGGTCCAATAGCTTTTTCAAAAAATTCCCAGTAGTACAAATTGCAGGAAAGCATTCCTGTCCATTGGTATGTTTACGGGCGATTTCAAGGTCGGTGGCATCCTGCATGGGCAAAACCTGTGCATCGATTCCGCAACTGCGGGCAGCCGCAGCAAGCATGTACACTGTATCTCCGGCATAGGGAAGATATAGTGTCCGTCCATCAAGACTTTTTGAGTGAACAACTTTGGGTTTCCCCACTTCGGATTTAATTCCTCTTACTTTCTGATATCCTTCGAGACTATCAAGAAATGCCTCGCAACGGGTTATAAGCCCGGCATCGGCACTGTGTTCATCAACCTCAAGGTGCAGGTAAGATTTCCCTTCAACTCTTTACGCACAAAATGGGTAAGAAACGAATCGGGGCCACACCTGAAATTGCCCATATAAACTGCGTACAAATTGTCGTTTTTGAGTACAATACGACTGGCCGACATAATTTTTTGTCCGTTTGAACATCAATCAATTTCGGACTCCATTTGAAAAACAAATCATACAGCCTCTTTGATTTTCATCCGTTCATCGATGCACAACCGCCACTGCAAACTCAGTTTATTTTAAACGAGTGCAAGAAACTATACCTGAGTGAAAGCCGAAATCTTGTTGAAGAAGCTTTCCATCCATCGTTATAATTTTCACGGCTGATCCAAATTATTTCGGCAGCAGCAGTAAGGTTTGGCACCGGGTAATAAAGCAGATTGGCACTTGCATACTTCCCCTGTTTAAACGCACTACCAGCCTGCGCATCCGAATTTTCGATATTTACCGCCGATAAACCAGCCGACGAACTCAGCTTTTCACTCCATTTATGATCGAGATAAACTATAAAACCACCCACTGGTAAAACTACTCCTTTAACAGGTGAAATTGGGTCGTTTAAATTATTCTCAATGCCAATATCTGTGGGGGCATCGTTCATTAAGTTTTCAATTCCATGGCCATACACTGCCTGAGCCCGCAGTAAATACTTATCAGTCAATTTCAGGTTTGAGGATAAATTAAACCCCCAGCCAATGGCTTTTCCACTTAAATCGTACTGGTCAGTTCCCATATCCTTCCATTCAATTTTTCTGACAACCGCGGCAAGTTCTACATAACCCCAATTTCTTGTCTGTCTGTATTCAGCACTGAAATCTGGAAGATTAAAATAAAGCTTAACATCATCAAGTTCAATCCGATTCGCATAAACTCCTTCGTCGGCACTGGCTCCGGGGCGTTCCAATGCAAAAGCCAACCTTGTGTTCCCATTCAGCGGGATATACCTGAACTGAACATTTTTGCAAAGTGCCATTCCCACCGGCCCCCAATATTCCACCGTATTCGGGAAACCGTCGATATCGCTGAAAAGGCTCCAGTGATGTCCTGCACCAAATTTCCCAAGTTCTACATAAGCGTAAAGCATATGAAATGTGGTTTGACCCACACTTTTTCCCAGGCCGAACAAATCGAACTCAAATCGGGTTTGCAACTCACCAAGTTTTGTTTGTGTTAAACTTTTGAATCCCAGCCGCGATTGTCTTACACTAAATGAAGCATTTCCATCAGTTCCGTATTGGTTTTTGTAAGATGGAAGTTGAGTTGGTCGCATTACATCGAAATAATCGGGATTAACCTGTCCTGTATTTAACCCGACATCAGTCATCATTTGCCCGTAAAAATTCAATTCCGTTTTTGATTGTTGTGATCGGACTGTCTGGGCAAGAAGAATCAACATCAGGATAAAGAATGTTTTTTTCATAAACCTGTAGAAAATAAGCTTTAAACAAAATAAAAAAACCATAATATATTGATATAGAATCACATGATCATGGTTTTTAGGCAAAGATCCTTTCGGATTATTTTACTTTGGGCGGATAATTGGTAAAAATCTGTTTTACCGCATAGTTGATATTTTCTTCTCTTTTTTGAGCACTTGCGTTTTCTTCGATTGTTTTAGTGCCAGTTCCCTGCCAAACGATTTTTTCAGTGGCTCTATCAATCAATGTTACAAATAAAGTACCTTCCATATACGTATCGTAATTTACAGTAGTGGTTGAGAAACCGCCACCATAACCCCAACGACCGTAACCATAACCATAAGGCCCTCCCGAAGTTGTTGCTGTGGCTGTCTGAACTTCTTCCCCTTTAATCCTGGCATCCAGAATTACTTCCGGATTATCAGATTTTGTAAAACCTTTAGCAGCCATTTCGGCTTCTACTGCTGCAATCAAACGGTCACGGGTTAATTGATTCACACCCATTTTCATGGTTTCTTCACTAATTGTGTAGGTTTTGTATTTTGTAAAGTCAGCCTGTTTATCATAGTCGTAACCAACTTTTACTGTTGAACAGGCAGCAAAAACAAATAAAAACGAAATCAAAAGAAACTTTTTCATAACATCAACTTTAATTGTTTAACATTTATTTGATTTTAATAATACGCTTTTTTTAGTGCTTATAAAATTACCAAATTTTTAATCTGAAAATGTTTTCAAATACACTTTTTACTTTGTGGAAAAATACTTCATTGCTATCAGAAACAAAAGACGAATCCGTTTATAATTCATTCTTTTGCTGCATCTCAGCCTCCGTATTTCCTGATTCTTGTATCTCCGGTCCGGCACTCAGCCAGTCAGTAATCAGTTTATACCCCAAAGTAAGAATTATTGCACCAGTAAAAAGCCCTATAAATCCGCTCATGATAAAACCGCCGATGGTTCCCATAAATACAACAAGCATCGGGGCAGGTGCACCAATTCCCATCATAAACGGCTTAATAATGTTATCGACAATACCAACAAACAGCATCCAGGCTGTAAGCAGAACTGCAGTTAATGTATCGGCTGTTGACCAGATATAAATAATTACACCTAACGAAACGGGTAAAAGCCCGATCTGAACAATTGCCAGTACCATACCAATTAAAGCCCACAAACCTGCGAGTGGAACACCCGCTATAATCATTCCTGTGCCAGCCAGAATTGCCTGAATAAAAGCAACACCAAGCACACCTTTTGCCACGTTGCGGACAGTAATAGCAACCGACTGCTCCATCTTTTCGCCTTTTTTACCAACAAGCTTAACAAAAAATGATCTTGCCAACTGTGCGCCATCTTCGCCGTAAACCATTATAAATCCTGCAACCAGTATCGAAGCCATTAACAATAAAATTCCCATACCGGCGCTCGACACAAGTGCAAAAAGCTTAACTACAACAGGCTTAATACTTTCGTAATGTTTACCAATGAAATTCGTAATATTTTCTGATGCCTCAGACCAGTAACCATACAAAGTGTTCCCAATTACAGGCCAGTTTTTTACACTTTCATCGGGAGCCGGAATTTGAAGTTTCCCTTCGGTATATGCAACACTTAAAGTTTTAAACTCATCGATTGTAGCTAATAAAAGAGAGGTTGCAGGGCCAATAATCAGCAAAAACATCGCTACCACAATCAGCATACCCGATAACCATCTCCGGCCACCAAACCATTTTGTGATTTTTTTATGAAGCGGATAAAGCGTAATGGCCAGTACCGATGCCCAGACCATTAACGTTAAAAAAGGTTTGATAATTTCGAAACAAAAATACAACAAAAGCGACAGTGCCAGAAGTTGTATTGCATAATGTATCACTGGATTACCAAAAATATTTTGGTGTTTTTTTTCATTTGTTTTCATGCTATTTTTGTTTGATTGAATCTTGTCAAATATAATTTTTTAACCCGATATCTGGTTTGAAATCAGTGGAGCAACCTGAAAAAAAAAATCACAGCGGTACTATCAGTGCGCCGGTGTTTCATGTCCAAATAAATCGATTGGTTTTGCGCTGTAAAAATCATCCAGCAACAACACAGTTAAAATAATATATGCAACAAAAGCCATTACTATAAACCACTGTAAAACTGATGTTTGCTGAATTTCGTGCCGGTCTTTTACTTCGCAAACTTCGCCGGGACAATACTGAACTTTTCCTTTGAAAAACAGCGGGTAAGCTTTGCACCCAAGGCAAATGCCGAATGCCGACTCAAAAAACAAAAAGATGATGCATATTAAACAAATCAATCCTGTAATCGGACTATACGAATTTACCAGATTTAGTAACACGAACATGGAAACAGCCAATACCAATCCAATAACCCAGGCAAACTTTTTTTGTGGCGCTCCCACATATTCCGGAACCTGATTTCGCACAATCCAACGGCCAAGAATTAGTGTTGGTGCAAATTTCGGATTAATTAATACCCTGACCATCATGTCTGTCAGAAAAATGGTCACTGCATATTTCAGCAAAGTAAAATCGCCTTTCATTATCACTGTTAAAATAGAAACCAACATCAGAAAAAACAAAATTCCTGCTGCGGCCCTGATTTCACGCTCGTTTAAAACCGAAATCACATATCCGTCAACATCTTCTCCAAACTTTACTATTTTACTCATTATTCCTCATTTTTATGTTTAAAACACGCTTGTTTTCCAAAGGTTCAAATGGACTTAAAATAGGGTTACATTTATGGTTATACATGAAACGGGATAAATTTATACACTATGACTACTGATTTATTTTTCTGCCACAAAGCCACTAAGTCTCTAAGAATCATAAAAAAACACTTCGTGAACCTTTGTGTTATTGTGCCTTAGTGGAAATTTTAAAATGTACTGATTTATCCCGTTTGCAGTATAATTCAGGTTAAAATAAAAGTTTTACTCTTAAAATATCTTTTCTGAATTCTGTAGAAAACAATATTTTACCCACTTTTGGCTCCGTTGAATTAAGTACCAATTTATCGATCATGAAGATTTTATCAATTGCTGTCCTGCTTTTTGCTTTACTGTTGAATGTGAATGTAAACGCCCAACCGCGGATTATTTTCGATACTGATATTGGTGGTGACGCTGATGATTTGGGGGCACTTGCCATGTTGCACAACTATGTAAAACATGGTCATTGTGAGCTGTTGGCAGTTATGGTTTGGAGTACCGACGAATATGCAGTTCCGGCGGTGGACGCTATTAACCGCTTTTATCTTCATCCCAATATTCCGGTTGGCGTGCGAAAAGACGGAATCTATAAAAACGAAATCAGCTACAACACCCCAATTGCCCGTGCTTTTCCATATAAACTTACCTACAACGATGTGCCCGATGCAGTTGAATTGTACCGCAAAATCCTTTCATCGGCACGCGATACAAGCATTACCGTCGTTGCAGTTGGCCCATTAAAAAATATCGAACGGCTTTTAAAATCACAGCCCGACAAATATTCGAAATTGAATGGCAACGAACTGATTACAAAAAAGATAAAGCAATTTGTGATTATGGGCGGCCAGTTTCCGAAAGGCGAAAACGAATGGAATTTTAATGGCGACATGCCGGGAGTTACACGTTACGTTCTCGAAAACATAAAGGAAGTACCCATCGTTTTCTCCGGATTCGAACTGGGGTCTTCCATAAAAACTGGTGCCACTTTTAACAACATCGACAAAGAAACCCCACTGTATATTGGGTTCATGCACTTCAGCGAACATGCACCCTGGATTAAAAAGCAGTTTAAAGGGAAAATATTAAATAATTCAACATTCGACCAAACCGCAGTTTTGTATGCTGTAAACAAGGGCGACAGTATTCTGTGGGAAAAAGTCAAAAATGGCTACTGCGTGGCCGACGACAAAGGTGGAAACCGCTGGGTGAAAAAGGCAAATTCAAATCATGCTTACCTGAAACTGATAGAAACGCCCGAATTTATGGCTGCGCTCATCGAAGCAATCATGCTCAACAGGTTTGAAGATATTGTTCCGAAAGAGGATTAAGAGACAGGATATTGGTCTCGCCTCAGGCGAGATGGATTCTGGATGCTTGATACTGGATACAATTTATTGATTTTGAACTTGTAACCTGCAACCCGTAACCCGTAACCCATAACCCATAACCCAGATTGCTATTTCAAACTTTCCAGCACATCAGCCAGATGTTTCCAGAATTTTTGGGTGGTTTCAATATCAAGTCGTTCATCGGGCGAATGAGCGCCTTTGATGGTGGGACCAAACGAAACCATATCGAGTTTCGGGTATTTTTCGAGGAAAAGCCCGCATTCCAAACCCGCATGAATTGAGCGCACCACCGGTTTATTTCCGAATAACCGTTCATACGATTCAACCACTTTTTTCAACACTGTCGAGTCGGGATTTGGCATCCAGCCCGGATAACCGTCGGAGTGCTCAACCTGCGCACCGGCAATTTCAAATACCGATTCCACCATTGAGGCTGCCATCAGTTTACGCGATTCGAGTTCGCTGCGTTGGCTGGTGGTAACCACAATTTTATTGTCGCCCACAAATTTTACAGAAGCCAGATTTGTCGAAGTTTCCACCATTCCTTCCATGCGTGTGCTCATTTCCAAAACTCCGTGTGGACAAGCATTTAACGCATGAATCAGTTTTGTCTGCGAAACTTCGTCAATTACAAAACCGGGCATTTCAACCGACCCGATTTTCATTTTCAAACCCGGTTCATTTCGTTCAAATTCGGTTTGAACAGCAGCTGAAAAAATATTGAATTCAGCAGTTGCAAGTTCCTTTTTGCCCGATGGAACAGTGATTATGGCAAACGCTTCGCGGGCAATTGCGTTGCGAAGGTTGCCACCATTAAAATCGGCCAAACGTAACTGAATTTCTTTTGAGAGTTCAATTAAAATACGGGTCAGAATTTTGTTTGCGTTCCCACGGTTTTTATGAATATCGTCGCCCGAATGGCCACCCGATAAACCCGAAACTGAAATCTTCAACGCAGCAGAACTGGCTGGCACAGCAGTTTTTTCACAAGCAAAAGTGGCAATAGTATCAATTCCACCGGCGCAACCAATAAAAATTTCGCCTTCATCTTCCGAGTCGAGATTCAGCAAAACCGAACCGCTTAAAAACCCTGGTTTAAGTGCGAATGCGCCCGTAAGCCCGGTTTCTTCGTCAACAGTAATCAGGCATTCAACCGGACCGTGTTTTATTTTATCTGAAGTTAAAACCGCCAATTGGGCTGCAATGCCAATACCGCAATCGGCACCGAGTGTGGTACCATTGGCTTTTACCCAGCTTCCATCGATAACGGGTTCAATTGCGTCGTTATCAAAATCAAAAACCTTATCGCTGTTTTTTTCGCAAACCATATCCATGTGTGTCTGCAAAATTACTGTGGGTGCACTTTCCATACCCGGAATTGCAGGCTTTGTAATCAAAACATTACCAACTTCGTCAGTCTTCGCAACAAGATTATTTGTTTTTGCAAAGCCAAGTAAATACTGCCTTATTTTCTCCTCTTTTTTTGATGGGCGCGGAACGTGACAAATCTCTTCAAAATAGGTAAATAAGGGTTGGGGACTTAAATGGGTAAGTATATTCATCTTTTTTTCAGTTTTTTCGAAGCGGCAAATATGTAAAAATGTACTTAAACGATAACCAAAACTTTATCATGTTTAAGTGTTTTTATTCGCCTCAAAAATTATAGACGTGTGGATGCCTTGTTACAGTTGGTTAAACCCGATGAGTTTCTGAATCCTTTCGTCCCACAATCGCAACTTTAGTGTTTTCAGGCTTTTTATAAATGTTACCGGCTCAACCTGTTTGAAAACAGGGTTTTCGTTGTAGCATTTTTCAAGTTTATAATTTGGTATCCGTGCGTTTATGTGATGAATGTGGTGAAACCCGATATTGCCCGAAAACCATTGCAACACTTTTGGAAATTTTACAAACGAACTACCTTCGAGCGCAATTTTCAGATAGTTCCAATCGCTGCTTCTCACCCACGAAACTTCTTCGTACTGGTGTTGCAGATAAAACAGCCACAAACCTGCAATTGCAGCCAGGTAAATAATGGCAATTTGTATAATCAGATAAGTCCAAAAACCAATCAGCCAGCTCATTAGAATAAACATAACCACGAGCGCGGCATTGGTAAAATAAACATTCAGCCTTTCCTTTTTATCCAAATCCTTTTTCGCTAACCTGTTCTTAAACACAAAAACATACAAAGAGCCCACTCCAAACATTATCAGCGGATTGCGATACATCCGATACCTGAAACGAAGCCATTTGCTGCTGGACAGGTATTCTTCACGCGTCATAGTCCAAACATCGCCAATCCCTCGTTTGTCGAGGTTTCCAACGGTGGCATGATGTTGCATGTGTTCGTTGTGCCATTTGTTATACGGTGTAAAAGCCAGAATCCCAAAAAACATACCCACGGCACGATTGGCTTTTTGTGATTTAAAAAATGAGCCGTGGCCACAGTCGTGAAAAATAATAAACAACCGCACCAGAAATCCGGCGGCAATAACGATTAAACCCGCAGTAATCCAATAAGATACGGATAAACTCCAGATAATTAAAAGCCACAATCCAACGTAAGGAATAAAAGTATTGATAATCTGCCAAAGACTTTTGGAGATTTCAGGTTTTGAATATTGACTTATATTTTTACTGAAATTGGCCCATACATTTTGGTCACCATCTGCCTGCTTTCCTGAATTCATTCTATTCTAAAACAATTATTTTACAGAACATGTAACGAATTCAGGGCAATTTGGTTCTTGTATTTAAGGCAAAAAACAGGCTAACCCCACACAAAAATACGAGCCATAAGAAACTTAAAAATCTTAAATTTTTGGAGAACTGTATAAAACAGGATTAAACAGATGAAATAAGCCTCAATCAGTCGTTGCCTTTTTTGCTTTCAATTACCACCACACCGTTTGCTCCGCGGGAACCGTAAATGGCAGCGCTGCCATCTTTGATCACATTTATGCTTTTAACCTGGGTCGGCGGAAGTGCACGTAAAATACTGTTGTCAACCGGAGTTCCATCGAGTACGATGAGTGCACCGGAGCCACTGTTTATCGAGTTTACTCCCCTGATAATAACTTCTCCATTCACAATCTGAACACCGGCAAATCGTCCCTGAATCAAATCATACATATCCGAATATTGAGAAAAATCTACATCGTTATTATTGAGTGTGGCCACTGCATTCAGTTTGTCAGCATCAAGAACATAACCATACCCAATGGCTATTTCACGGTTTTTTTCACCCGATTTTAATTTCATATTGATAATGGCAACCCTGATTTTTTCATCAACCTTGAATTTGGCAGATGTAAATCCTTTTGCCGAAACTTTAAGCTGATCTTCATTGCTACAACCCACCGAGAAATTTCCGACTGAATCGGTTTTTACTACCTGTTTTGTGCTTTTTACTTCAACATCGGCGCCAACCAGCGGGATGCTGTCGAAAGTAAAGACCCGTCCATGCACCATTCGATCCTGTGCACTGATATTCAAAGCAAAAAAAAGAATAGCTGTAAAAAAAATTGCATTTAATGCTTTCATGGTCTTTCGAGTTTTATTGGTTTACCGATTGTAAAAATAGCAAAAACAGAACCCGATTGCGTTAAACTCCAAAGTCAATTTCAGTGTTTTGCAACCTGTTTCGCATCGGTTGCCACCACCCTTTTTACCCGATATGGTTTTTTGTTTTGCGATTCGAAATAGGTACGCATTTGCAACTCGGCAATAATGCCGATGGTGATAAACTGTATGCCACCCATCACCAACAGAATGCCAAGTAGCAACAATGGTTTTCCCCAGATATCGTGCCCTAAAATCTTATAAATCAGAAAATAAATATTAATGAGCACACCCAACCCCAACGTAAGAATGCCAATAAAGCCGAAAAAATGCATCGGGCGTTGCAGGTACTTTTTAAAGAAAACCATCAGAATCAGGTCACTCATCACGCGCGTTGTACGGCCGAGATTGTATTTCGAAGTGCCAAATTCGCGCGGACGGTGGTTCACGTCAACCTGTGTGATTTTTGTAGCTCCTTCAAGCGCAATCAGCGCCGGAATATAACGGTGCAGTTCGCCGTAAATGTGAATGCTTTTTATTGTTTCGCTGGTAAAAACTTTCAAAGTACAACCCAAATCCTTCATGTGAATTCCTGTCGATTTACGAATCATATAATTGGCAATTTTCGAAGGCACTTTCCGCAGAAACATTCCGTCCTTGCGGTTGGCTCGCACTCCGGCAACCATGTCCCAATCCTCATCTTCAATCATTTTCAGCATTTTCGGCACATCCATCGGATCGTTCTGCAAATCGCCGTCAATGAGTGCCACAAATTCGCCATCAGCCTGATCTATACCGGCTTGCAGGGCCGAACTCTGCCCATAATTCCGTTTCAATTCAACCAGCATAAAACGGGGATCGTTAATTTTAAGGATTTCAGCGCGGGTGTTATCCGTCGAACCATCGTCAACAAAAATGGCTTCAAAATCAATAGCTGCGAGGGCAGTTTTTATTTGATCCGACAGAGGTTTTATGTTGGGTTCCTCGTTGAAAACACAAATTACCAGCGATAATTTCTTCATTGTTCTGTTGTTTTTCCGAAAACGGGTTCGGCATTCAGGCGGCGAAGTTAATTAAAAACGATGCAAAAAAAAGTTCAGTTTACGGGATTCAGTTTCCAGATAAACGAGAATTTAATGGTTTTGTACTCCCAGTCGCGCAAGCCATGCAAATACTGAATTCGGAACGCTTTTCCCTCAAAATCCTTTCTCATTTCGAAGTTGAGTTGCATGGGTTTGTCGCGCTGTGCTTTGTAGCCTGAGTAGCCCGACCACGAGGCCGACCAGTTCCAGTTGTTCCTGTTGTAATCGGCACCCAAAGCATACAAAAAAGCATCGTTCTGAAGGTTTAGTTCGTCGTTGGTTTGCCACGAGTAAAACCCAACAAGCCCAAACGGACGGAAATATCCTTTTTCAGTTTTTCCTAATTCTTTCGAAA
>DYSZ01000108.1 GCA_020726265.1 Draconibacterium orientale | reverse complement strand
CCCCGGTAAACAAAATAAGCAGGAAAATGCCCTCGTTCATGGAACTGACAGAAATCAAAACAAAGAAAAACAAAAAACACAAAGTAGCCTTCATGGGTGGGGCTGTTAAGGTAAAGTACAAAATCAAAGGCAAGATACACGACCTCTGGTTTTCACCGACAGGTTTTAAGCTAAAACATTCAGTTGCCAGAGAATGTCGTTTGCCCAGAAGTTATCGGTCAGCGTACTTCCTGCCATCACCTGGCCTTTTACCTGTTCTATCCATGTTTTGCAATGCAGATTTTGCTTCTTCGCTCGCCAATTCAAAACAAGTTTTGATTGGTCTCGCTCATCGCAAAATTCGCTGGTGGAACGTTGCTTGTTGTAAAGTTCGTGCAGTTCTGCGGCATTCAGGTCAAAGTGGCTTACATAGCAAATGTACTGGTAAACCGGGACAATCTGTTTTTCGCCCAGATATTCGGTTTGCACATATTCTTTTACGTTGCGCATAGCTTTTAATATTCTTGGTTTTGGCCATCCTTTTGCCGTATAGACAAACTCGCAAATAGCAATGTCCTTGCCGCCTTCCAGCAGCACCCAGGTTTGCTGCCCGAGCAGTTTCTCCAGGTTTTTCAGTTTCACTTTCACCAGGTAGTCCAAAAAAAAAGATTCAGGCAAATCGAACAGTTCAACGGAGAAGAACCCACTGTCGGCGCGAAAAATACACTCTTTATGGTTGAGAGCAAGCTGCCCTTCACTTCCTGGAGAAAGCCGACAAAGCCGTTGGACGCGTAGGCCGAACCTGCCCGGAACCACGTGTGGTACAAGAGTTTCATCTCGCTGACGAAAACCAGCAACGGATGGTAGCTTTTTGCACCCTTCTTTGTGGTGTTGTAGCCCTTGGCTGCCCCTTCCTGATTGCCGCAAACCGATTTGACGGTCGAACCGGCATCCAGTATGATGTTTTTAAGCCCGCTTTCGCGCAACCATCCGGCATTTTGGCCAAAAACAAAGATTGCAGTTTGCGCGCGCCTTTTTGTCCCAGCCCTTTCAAACTGGCTGATATGGCATCCTCGTTGATTGCCTTGTCCAGTCGCAATAATACTTTTACCAAACCATCGCCACTGAAAGCAGCAATCCGGCAAATCCGCATGATCCCGCTGACGGAAGCCAAGGCAATTGCCATCAATATCTGGTTCACACCAAACTTGGTCGCATTGTGCCTCAGGGAGGGGAACGCGGAGCTAATCGATTTTACAATGTCTTGACAGTTCATATATTTTGCCACGGTGTTAAGCACTGAATACCTGGTTATGTTGCTGCCCGTAAAAGAGGCCTTTACAACTTTTGATTGGTTCTTCAACTTTTTATTCGTATTTTTCATCCCGAAAGTGATTGTTTCTTGTCTTTATTTCTGTTTGTAACAATTTATAAATAAGCACATTAAATCATTTTATTGTTGTTTTATTTTAGATTTTTAAGGAGAATATAAAAACCATAAAAATGCTGATTATAATTTCGCCTGCCAAGTCGCTTGATACTGAAACTCCTTCCGTTTACACCAATTTTACCTTGCCTGAAATGACGGAGAAATCGGAAAAACTGGTAAAACGCCTGAAAACCATGAGCCCCAAACAACTTTCGGCGCTGATGGGTATTTCAGCCGATTTGGGCGAACGGAACTTCAAACGTTTTCAGCAATGGCAACTGCCATTTACCACTGAAAATGCCAAACAGTCCATATTTGTTTTTAATGGTGATGTGTACCATGGACTTCAGGCAAAAACGCTGTCCGCTGAATTGCTGGAGTTGGCGCAAACACGGTTGCGTATTTTGTCGGGTTTGTACGGTGTTTTGCGACCGCTCGATTTAATGCAACCGTATCGCCTCGAAATGGGAACCAAACTGAAATACCAGCGGGCCGTAAATTTGTACGAATTCTGGAATCCGGCCATCACCAAAAAAATCAACGAAGCAGTGGCGCAGTCGGGTAGTGGTGTGCTTGTAAACCTCGCATCCAGCGAATATTTCAAAAGCATCGACAATAAAAAGCTGAAGGCGAAAGTGGTGACACCCGAATTCAGGGAGCTGAAAAACGGAAAATATGTAATGGTATCGTTTTTTGCCAAACGCGCCCGCGGACTGATGACTCGTTTTGTGCTTGAAAACAACATCACCAACCCTTCGGAACTGGAAGCTTTTGATGTGGAAGGCTATGTTTTAAATCCACGGCTTTCAAAACCTGAGAATCCGATCTTTACCAGAGAACAGTAGGAGAAATTTAAAATTGGGGATTTAAAATTAAAAATTCAAATACCAAGCTACAAATTCCAAGCATCAAATGCCAAATACCAAATTCCAGCCATCCTACCCCGTATCCAGTATCCCGTATCCAGTATCCAGTATCAAATAATCATAAATAATCAATCAAAAAATGAGTTCAAAATACACCATCGGATTAGATTACGGAACCGATTCGGTTCGTTCGTTAATTGTAAATACAGCAACTGGCGAAGAAGTGGCCAGTGCAGTGTTTCATTACCCGCGCTGGAAAAAACAGCAATATTGCGATGCCCCAAATAACCGGTTTCGCCAGCACCCGAAAGATTATCTCGAGGGGTTGGAATACACCATAAAAGAAGCGTTGAAACTTTCGCCGGCAGGTGTGGCAGAAAATGTGGTAGGAATTTCGGTGGATACTACCGGTTCAACCCCGATTGCAGTTGACGAAAAAGGGATTCCGCTGTCGCTGACTCCTGGTTTTGAGGAAAATCCGAATGCCATGTTTGTGCTGTGGAAAGACCACACAGCGGTTAAAGAAGCCGATGAGATTAATCAGCTTGCCGGAAAATGGCAGATCGATTTCACCAAATTCGAGGGTGGAATTTATTCTTCGGAATGGTTCTGGGCAAAACTGCTACATGTAATCCGCGAAGATGCCGGAGTTTTCCGTGCTGCTTATTCCTGGGTGGAACATTGCGACTGGATTCCGGCAGTTTTAACCGGCAATACAAATCCAAAAACTTTAAAAAGAAGTCGTTGTGCAGCTGGTCACAAAGCCATGTGGCACGAGGCTTTTAACGGATTACCCGCCGAAGATTTTCTTGTTTCACTTGACCCACTGTTGAGCGGACTGCGTGACCGTTTGTACAAAGAAACGTTTACCTGCGATATTTCAGCCGGAAAACTGACAGCTGAATGGGCAGCAAAATTAGGTCTTTCGGCTGATGTTGTTGTGGGCGTTGGCGCTTTCGATGCGCATTTGGGTGCCGTGGGTGCCGAAATTGAACCCTATTACGTGTCGAAAGTTATGGGAACATCAACCTGCGATATGTTGATTGCCCCGATGGAAGAGGTTGGCGATAAATTGGTAAAAGGAATTTGCGGTCAGGTTGACGGTTCAATTGTTCCTGGAATGCTCGGACTTGAAGCGGGACAGTCCGCATTTGGTGATATTTATGCCTGGTTCAAACGCTTGTTGGAATGGCCTTTGCAAAATATTCTGGCCGAAACTGCTTTACTCGACGAAGCCACAAAACAGAAATTACTTGACGAAACTTCAGATAAAATTATTGCAAAACTGAGTGAGGAAGCAGCCAAACTACCGATTGGTGCGAGCGGAATTGTGGCGCTCGACTGGATGAACGGTCGTCGTACTCCCGATGCCAACCAAAACCTGAAAGGTGCGATAGCCGGGTTGAACCTGGGTTCTGATGCGCCACGAATCTTTCGTGCGCTGGTTGAAGCCACCGCGTTTGGGTCGAAAGCCATCAACGACAGGTTTATTGCCGAAGGTGTGCGCATCGATGGTGTAATTGCACTGGGTGGTGTGGCAAAAAAATCGCCGTTGGTAATGCAGATTGTGGCCGATGTGTTGAATATGCCCATTAAAGTTGCACGTTCGGAACAGGCTTGTGCTTTGGGTTCGGCAATGGCAGCTGCGGTTGTAGCCGGTATATATCCAAATACTGCCGAAGCCCAGAAAAAGATGGGTGGCGGAATTGAAACAGAATATCACCCGATTCTTGAAAACGTGGGAAAATACCAGGAACTGTATGAAAAATACAAAAGGTTCGGCAGGTTTGTTGAATTCGGTTTGTAGAATTTGGATTTAGAATATTTTAGAGACGTAAAATTTTACGTCTCTAAAATAAAATAATTTGCACCTATTTTTTTGGCTGTTTTCCGGTTTGAATTTTCTATTTTCGGAAATTCTAAAAAAAAACTAAACATGATGAACTTAACAAGACGCAAGTTTCTGACCCGCTCGGCAGCAGGTGCTGCAACACTGGCAAGTATTCCGGCAATTGTTTCGGCGGTAGTCCCTGCACATTCTGAAGCAAAAGAAAAATACCTTACTATTAAAAAAGGTGATGTTATTCTTTTTCAGGGCGATTCGATTACCGATGCCGGCCGGGATAAGGAGAAAGAACTTGCCAACAATGCTGTTTCGTTCGGGCAGGGTTATGCTTTTCTGGCAGCTTCAGCACTGCTGAATACACTGGCTGAAAAAGAACTGACCATTTATAACCGTGGCATCAGTGGCAACAAAGTTTACCAATTGGCAGAACGCTGGCAGAAAGATTGTCTTGACCTGAAACCCGATGTGCTGAGTATCTTAATTGGTGTGAACGATTACTGGCATCAACGCAACGGACATTACGACGGAACAGTTGAAGTGTATGAAAACGATTTCCGAAAGCTGCTGACGCACACAAACGAGACGTTGCCTGGCATTAACCTTGTGATTTGTGAACCATTTTATGTTACAGGAACCTCGGCTGTTGACGAAACCTGGGCTGAACCCATGAAACAATACCAGGCTGCTGCTAAAAAAATTGCCAAAGAATTTGGTGCGCTGTGGGTTCCGTTTCAGGCAGTGTATGATGAAGCTGTAAAACATGCCCCACCAGCTTATTGGACTGGCGACGGTGTTCATCCTGCAATGCCCGGCGCCCAACTGATGGCCGAAGCGTGGCTGAGAGTGGTGGAGTAGGGAAGGCTGAATGTCGATTAACGAATGTCGATTAACGATTGCTGAATTTTGAAGGATTTAATTTCTGAAATCAAAAATCGTTAATCATCATTCGATATTCAATTTCTCTTTAAATATTCTTCTGTACCCAGTATTTTTGCATAATTCCTCAATGTTGCCAGGGTCGAGTAGTGCACCTGTTTTGCAGGAATCACAACATCGTCGAATTTTAAATCGCGGGTGGCGCAGGCATCTTTTATCACGATGCATTCATACCCCAAATCATGTCCGGCGCGGGTGGCTCCTTCAAGACACATGTGTGCCTGCATCCCGCACAATACAAGCTTTTTAATATGATTTTGTTTCAGATATTCATCCAGTCCGGTGCCCAGAAATGAATTCAACTCCTTTTTGGAAAATACTTTTTCTGATTCCAGCGGGGCAACCAGTTTGAAAATCTCGCCACCAGGACTGTATTCATGTTTTACATGAACAACGAGCGCACTTTTCTCACGGAAAAAGTCAAGCAGTTGCTTCGCTTTTTCTGCTGCCGTTTCCGGTTCCGATAATTCCATAGCTCCTCCCGGAAAATAGAAATATTGAATATCAATTAATACAAGTGCTATTGAATCAAGCGACTGTGATTTGGTAGTAATGGTTAAGGTCGTCATTATAAAAGAGATTATCAAAAGTCTTTTCATTTTATGCTGGTTTTGTTGGCTTCAAAAATAATGAAAAAAGGCGCGCCTTCCATCTTAGAGGAAAGCGCGCCTTTTGTTCTGTTATTTAAGATAAAACTATGCAAGCAAAGCTTTTACCTGATTGTACACGTTTTGTCCGTTAAACCCAAGTTTTTCGTCGAGCACGGTGTAAGGAGCCGAGAACCCGAATGATTCAAGACCCCAAACTTTTCCGTTTTCGCCAACTAAACCTTCCAAGGTTACAGGTAAACCTGCAGTCATTCCAAAACGGGGCACACCAACCGGAAGCACTTCGTTTTGATAAGTTTTTGGTTGATTTCTGAATAATCCTTCTGAGGGAACAGAGACAACCTGCACTTTCAAACCATCGTTTGTAAGGAGTTTTGTCCCTTCAACGAGTGTTGCAACTTCAGAGCCGCTGGCAAGCAAAACAACATCGGGTTTTTCATCAGGTTTCGAAACAATGTAAGCTCCCTTTTCTGCTTGTAAAGCCGATTCATAGACGTTTCCTTCCACGGGCAAATTGGCAATATTCTGGCGCGATAAAATCAGGGCGGTAGGAGCGTGTGTATTTTCCATCGCCATTTTCCAGGCAACAGTGGTTTCGTTGGCATCGGCCGGGCGAACCACCAGTGTGCTGTTGTGCCCTTTGTGATTTTTCAGCTTTTCCATCAGCCTGATTTGTGCTTCCTGTTCAACCGGCTGGTGGGTTGGGCCATCTTCACCAACGCGGAATGCATCGTGGGTCCACACATATTTCACCGGTAGTTCCATCAATGCGGCCAGGCGAACCGCGGGTTTCATATAATCGCTGAAAACAAAGAAAGTTCCGCAAACCGGAATCACGCCACCGTGCAACGCCAAACCATTGGCAATACAAGCCATAGTCAATTCACTCACGCCTGCCTGCAAAAAAGAACCGCTGAAATCGCCTTTTTTGAAAACCGTTGTTTTTTTCAGAAATCCGTCGGTTTTATCGGAGTTTGATAAGTCGGCTGATGAAACAACCAGGTTTTCAACTTTACTTGCAAATGCAGCCAAAACTGTACTCGATGCTGCTCTTGAAGCTGAGTTGGCTTTTTGTTCAATGGCTTTGTAATCAAATTCAGGCGCTTCGCCAGAGAAGAATATTTTAAGTTTTGCAGCAAGTTCAGGGTTGGCAGCTTCCCATTTGGTTTGAACTGCTTTCTTTTCAGCAGCTGCTTTAACAAGTTCATCCTTTCTTTTTGCATATAATTCAGCAACATCATCGCAAATTACAAACGGATTTTCAGGATTTCCACCCAAGTTTTCGATTGAATTTTCGAACGATGCTCCCGCTTCACCCAAAGGCATTCCGTGAGTAGCTGTTTTGCGCTCGTAGCTTGAACCATCGGCAGTAACCGCACCTTTACCCATGATTGTTTTACCAATAATCAGGGTTGGCTTTTCGGTTTCGGTATTTGCTTTCTTTAGTGCAGCCCTTATTTCAGCCGGATTATTGCCGTCGATGGTCATTACATTCCAACCCCAGGCTTCGTATTTTTTTGCTGTGTCTTCAGCAGTAACTTCGTTTGTGGTTGTCGAAAGCTGAATATCGTTTGAGTCGTAAAACATGATCAGGTTGCTCAATCCAAGATGACCGGCAATACGGCCTGCTCCCTGCGAAATTTCTTCCTGAACCCCACCATCTGAGATGAAAGTATATGTTTTGTGGCTCATCCATTCGCCAAACCGCTGAGCCAGAAATCTTTCGGCAATAGCGGCACCCACAGCCATTGTATGACCCTGACCGAGCGGACCTGAAGTATTTTCAACGCCACGCAAAACATCTACTTCGGGGTGCCCCGGTGTTACGCTTCCCCATTGGCGGAAATTTTTCAGGTCTTCCATCGAATAAAACCCACCCAGCGAAAGTACCGCATACAACATGGGCGACATATGACCCGGATCGAGGAAAAACCTGTCGCGGTTGATCCATTTCATATCTGATGGGTCGTAGGTCAGAAATTCAGTATATAAAATATTTATAAAGTCAGCACCGCCCATTGCACCACCCGGGTGACCCGATTTGGCTTTTTCAACCATTGAAGCGGCCAGAATTCTGATGTTGTCGGCGGCTTTTAACTCAATACTTTTATTCATTTGATTTTTAGCTTTTTTGTTTTGTAAACGATATTTGAATGGATTACTCTGCCTGAATAATCCTTACCATAAAAATTCCTTCGATGGCCATCAATTTTTCACGAATTGATTCATCGATAACTTTTTTATCAACGTCAATAATATTGTAGGCGATGTTGTCACGTTTTTTATTCAGCATCTGGTCGATGTTAATTTCTTCTGCAGCCAATACTGCTGAAATCTGGCTTACCATATTTGGTACATTTTGGTTGGCCACCAGAATACGGGCTTCGTTATGCGTTTCCATCTGGGCTTCAGGGAAATTCACCGAGTTGATGATGTTTCCGCATTCGAGGAATTCTTTTATCTGGTTCACCGCCATGATGGCGCAATTAGTTTCAGATTCAACTGTTGATGCCCCAAGGTGAGGAATTGAAATCACTTTGTCCATTTTCAGTGTGGTTTCATCGGGGAAATCGGTTACATAACAGTCAACTTTGCCTTCGGCAATAGCTTCAGCCAAATCGGTGTTGTTTACCAAACCGCCACGGGCGAAATTGAGAATCCGAACGCCTTTTTTCATCATTTTGAACTTCTCTTTGTTGAGATATCCCTTTGTTTCAGCCGTTTGCGGAATGTTAATGGTGACATAGTCGGCTTGTGAAAGAAGGGGTTGAATGCCTTCCACCCAGGTTACTTCGCGGCTAAGTTTTAATGCCTGTTTCACTGTCATGTAAGGGTCGTACCCAATAACGCGCATTCCAAGGGCGGTTGCGGCATTGGCCACTAAAACGCCAATTGCACCCAGACCAATAACTGCAAGTGTTTTACCCTGTATTTCATTACCTGCAAAATTGTTTTTTCCTTTTTCGATGAGCGCAGGCACCTGGTCGCCTTGCCCAATCAATGTTTTAGCCCATTCAACTCCGCCGGCGATATTTCGCGACGATAACAACAACCCGGCTATCACAAGTTCTTTTACACCGTTTGCATTCGCCCCGGGTGTATTGAAAACTACAATACCTTTTTCGGTGCATTTATCAATCGGGATGTTGTTAACTCCTGCACCAGCGCGGGCAACGGCTTTCAGCGAATCGGGCAACTCCATGCCATGCATTTCAAAACTCCGGAGCACAATTGCATCGGGATTAGGTAACTCACTGGTTATTTCGTACTTACTCAATGGGAAAAGGGTTAACCCTTCGGCATCAATTTTATTTAACGTTTGAATCTTGAACATTTGGTTTACTTTTTTAAAGGTAGAATTCTTGTAACTGTATGCGTACAAATATGAAGATTTTATCGAAAAGCATGAGCAATGTCAGTCAATAAAATTGGGTTTTCAATTTGAAATTAACATTGAATAAAAAAGAAAAGCCAGTCTTCAATAAGACTGGCTTAATAACCTTCAACTACTAACCGATTTTATAACCCAAAAAATTATGAAGTAATAGTATTAAACTATGTACCATGAATAATCTGGCACAAAGAAAATCAGTTTTAAAAGTGTAGTCTGTAATTTATGTCACACAAGCTGGGAAAAGTCGATAAAATTCCGTGAAAGTTTTATTTTTCCGTCGTTTTCGAGTTTTTTAAGTAACCGTGATACAACTTCTCTTGAAGTATTCAGTTTTAACGCCAGTTCCTGGTGTGTTACTGGTAAAGTAGTAATGCCGGTTTTTGTATAACGATCGGTAAAATAGCGTACCAAACGCTCATCAAGATTTAAAAAAGCAACTGCGTCGATTGTTTCAATCAGCACCCTGAATCGGTTCTGGAAGGTTTGCATTACAAAAGTTTTCCACGAGGGATATCTGCACATCCAGTTATCCAGCAAATGAACAGGTAAAAGAACAACTGTGGTTTCTTCTTCGGCAACCGCATTTACTGTGCTTTTCAAATTGGTCATACAACAAGTGAGGGTCATCGCACAAACTTCGTTTCTTCTCAGGTAGTAAAGTAACAGCTCGTTGCCTTCGTTATTGTTTCGCGAAACTTTGATTAATCCTCTCAGTACTAATGGAAAACTGGAGATAAATTGTCCTTCACGGATTATCACTTCTTCAGGTTGAAATACCCTTGTTGTTCCCAACAACTGAATTTCTTCCTGAAGTGATTTTTCAAGAAAATAGTATTGATTATTAAAGTCCTGCATTAGTAGTTGAAAGTTTGAACAGCAAAAAAAACTGCTGTTATTCTGGCATTTTTTCACCTGTTATCGGGGCTTCACCCTGGTACGAAGAGCCCATCCCCGAGAATTTATTGCCGTCCACTTTTACTTCAATTTTATATTCGTCGGTGTCGGTTTTCATTACTATTACCAACTTTTTATCCTCTTTGTATTCAATTGTTGTGAAAGGAATTGCATATCCGTCAACCGTTGCATCACCGGTAAGTTTCCCGTCAACTTCAGCAATTCGTACTATCCCTGTCATCAGATTTCCTCCGGTATCAACTGTGTATGTCCATTTACCTAGAATTTCTTTCGTGTCAGATTGTGCAAAAAGCTGTACTGCAACAAACAATAGAAATAGTAAAGAGAACATTTTTTTCATAAGTCATGATTTTTAGTGATTAATATTTTGAAATTGCATTAAAAGTAATCAATAATATTCAACACAAAACGATGTAAAAAGAAAAAACAAGGCTTCTTGAAGGCCTTGTTTTCTGTTCTAATCAAACATATCTTTCATTTTCTGGAAGAATGACTTTTCATCGGCCGATGGTCCATCGAGGAACCCTGGCGAATTGAGCAGCTTTTCCATTGTTTTCTTTTCTTCTGTGTTGAGGCGTTTCGGTATCCACACATGAATGCGAACCAACAGGTCGCCATGGCCATATCCATTTACATCAGGTATCCCCTTTCCACGCAACCGAAGTATTTTTTCGGGTTGTGTGCCGGCATCAATTTTTACCTTAACTTTTCCCTCGGCTGTTGGAATTTCAGCGGTTGCGCCCAGCGTAATTTCGGGGAACGACAAAAACAGGTTGTAAATAAGATTATTACCGTCGCGTTGCAAATCGGGGTGTTCTTCCTCGCCAATCACCACAAGCAAATCGCCGTTAATGCCTCCGCGTCGTCCGGCATTTCCACGTCCCGAAACATTGAGTTGCATTCCTTCGCCAACACCGGCAGGAATACGGATGCTGATTACCTCTTCGTCGCGCACAATACCTTCACCAGCGCAATGGGTACATTTATCGGTAATTATTTTCCCATCGCCCTGACATGTGGGGCAGGTTGACGAAGTTTGCATTTGCCCGAGAATTGTGTTGGTGATTCGGGTTACCTGTCCTGAGCCGCGACAAGTACTACAGGTTGAATAGGATGAGCCGTTTTTAGCTCCTGTTCCATTGCAGTGTTCGCAGGCCACATGTTTTTTTACTTTAATCTTCTTTTCAACTCCTTCAATAATTTCTTTCAGATTGAGACTGACTTTTACACGCAGGTCGGAGCCGCGGCTAACACGCCTGCCTCCACGCGAACCGCCGCCAAATCCGCCAAAGTGACCACCAAAAATATCACCAAACGAAGCAAAAATATCTTCCATGTCACGGAATCCGCCACCACTGAAACCACCACCGGCAGCGCCACCCACACCAGCATGGCCAAACTGGTCGTACCGTTGTTTCTTATCCTGATTGCTGAGAACTTCGTAAGCCTCGGCAGCTTCCTTGAATTTTTCTTCAGCTTCCTTGTTATCAGGGTTTTTGTCGGGGTGGTATTGAAGTGCTTTTTTGCGGTAAGCTTTTTTTATTTCTTCAGCTGAGGCCGTTTTGCTTATTTCCAGAACTTCGTAATAATCTCTTTTTGCCATTTTAAATTAGGTGTTGTTTTTATTCTCCGATTACAACTTTGGCAAATCGGATTACCTTATCATTTAAGAAATATCCTTTCTGAACCACATCAACCACTTTGCCTTTCATTTCATCTGAAGGTGCCGGAATTTTGGTGATTGCTTCGTGTAAATCAACATCAAAAGGCAAGTTTACTGCATCGATTTCTTTGATGTTATTTACTTTTAAAAAGTCGGTGAATTTATTATAAATCAGCTGTGTTCCCATTTTCCCGGCATCGGTGTCCGGCACATCTTTCATTAGGTTCAACGCACGTTCAAAATCGTCGATAACGGGTAAAATACTAACCAAAACCGATTCGCCACCCGATTTAATAAGGTCGGCCTTTTCTTTCATGGTACGTTTGCGGAAATTGTCGAACTCGGCCTGTAAACGCAAATGTTTATCTGAAAATTCGGCAAGTTTTGCATTCAGTTCTTCAATCTGCAAATCCCGGTTATCTTTCTTTGTATGTGCTTTTTTCGATGATTTTTCTTCTGAATCATGCTCATTTACTGAGGGCTCTGTATTTACAGTTTCCTGCTCCTGAACTTGTTGTTCAGCGGTTACAGCCTGTTTTTCCTTATTCTGTTTTTTCGAATTCATTCCAAACATCCTTTATTTGGTTAATTACTTTCTAATTAATTTAATGTTGACGGCTGAATTATACAAAAATACTGCCATGCGCCTTATAACGACAAATTGACACTCATTACTTCAGAATGAATGTCAATTTGCACAGAACCGGTGGCAGAATTGCCGTGGTTTATTTTTTCAGGTATTTTTCGAGCGCTGCTTCAAGCGCCGGGCCTCTTAGATTTCTCTCAATAATTACCCCGTTTCCATCGAGTAGGTAGTTAGCCGGAATACTGCGCACTCCATAAATAGCGGCGTG
>DYSZ01000287.1 GCA_020726265.1 Draconibacterium orientale | reverse complement strand
CGGCAAAAACCGCTGCGCATTGCTGCACAACGGTTTATCCCTAATCTTTTAACTAAACTAATTTAAACATATAACGAGTTCTAAGCGAAAATTAACATAGTTACGTTTAACACGGGCTATTTACTCAGTGCGGTTAATGGCTAATTACAAAACAGATAGAAAAACAGGACCGAAAAAACTGTATCCGCTTTAAAATTGTCTTTCAAATAGGCAACTGCCCTGTACAAATGGTTTTCAATGGTTCGTTTCGAAAGATTGAGTTGAGCAGCTATTTCGTCGTTGGTCAAACCTTCTTCGCGGCTCAATTTGAAAATACTGCGTTGCTGTTCAGGCATTTTCAAAAGTAGTTCTTCCAGATTATTCATCAAATCATCAAGAATTACCTGATGCCAGGTGTTGTTTTCGTTGTTTGCCGGTTGCAGCGATATGAAATCGCGAAAAGCATTTTCAATGTTTTTCCGTCGGATAAAATCGTAAATAGAATTTACTGCCACCTTATAAACAAAGGCTTTTACATTTTTTGAATGGTCGAGAAGTTCTCTTTTCTCCCATAATTTCAAAAAAACATCCTGAACCAGTTCTTCCGCATCTGGCTTGCTTTTTAAATATGATTTGGCAAACTGGTAAATGCGGGGAGCATATCGTTCAAACAGTTCCTGATAGGCGCGTTTTTCCCCCGAATTTATTTTTCGTACCAATTCTGAATCATCGATATTCTCAAAAAGCCTCAAGGTAGAATCGTTTTTTGATTTTCGTAAATGTATATGAATTTACAGGAAATTTCAATTGACAAAATCATATTTAGTCATCGAAAAATGCACCCACCTGTAATTAAGCGAATTGCATAACACCGTAGTGATTTTATAGCATAAAAAAAGCGGATTCATCACAAATCCGCTTTTTCAAAATGATTTTGTTATTCCCAGGGTACCAGTTTCGATTTGTAATAGTCGATTCCCATTGCCTCGAAACGTTTTCCGTGTTTAGCCAGCCTGAGTTTGTACTCTTCCCAGTTGCGGTTAGCCGGGGCAGTCCAGCCAATTTCGGCATAACCGGGCAACCTCGGGAAAACCATGTATTCCACTTCGTCAATGTTGGTCACTGTTTCAGACCAGATTGGCGCTTCAATGCCCAGAATTTGATCTTTTGTCAATCCGGGAACAAGTGTATCAGCGCTCCAGGCGTATCCTTTATCCACTTCAATATAACCTGCCCAATGCAAACCCAAATGTGTTGTCGAGTCGTACTGCATATCGAGATAAGCTTTTGAGGCAGGAGAAATCAGCACTTTTGCACCTTTTTCCAATCCTTTTGTCGTGTTTTCCACATCGGCCCAAAACTGAACAGTAGCGCCGGCAACGGGTGTGGCGTTCGCTATCTCGTCCCAGCCAATAACCTGTTTGCCATATTTTGTAACAATTTCCTGTGCACGGTTAATCAAAACAATGTAATCAAGAGAATCGGTTACATGCGACTCGTCGCCGCCAATGTGAAACCACGGCCCCGGAGTGATTGCTGAAATTTCTCGTACCACATCGTCGATAAACTGGTAGGTGACTTCCTTTTTAGCCCACAACGTACTGAACCCCACTTCGGTGCCTGTGTACAAATCGGTGGCTTTATCATTTTTATTGAGTTCGGCATACGAAGCCAGCGCGGCGTTGGTGTGTCCCGGCATATCAATTTCAGGAATGATTGTGATGTTGCGTTCCAGAGCATAATTCACAAGTTCGGTGTATTGTTCCTGCGTATAGAAACCACCGGTGCCACCGCCAACTTCAGTGCTTCCGCCAATTTCGGTAAGTTTTGGCCACGATTTGATTTCGATTCTCCAACCCTGGTCATCGGAAAGATGTAGGTGAAGGATGTTCATTTTATAGGCAGCCAGAAAATCGATGTACTGTTTTACTTCGTCAACACTAAAAAAATGACGGGCCACATCAAGCATCGAACCGCGAAATCCAAATTCAGGATAGTCGGTAACTGTACCTGTGGCAATGGCTACAGTTTCGCCGGCAGCAGCTTTTACCGGCAGTGTTTGCAACAGTGTCTGAATTGCGTTGAAAACTCCGGCAGGCTGATTGGCTTTTATTTCAACCAGTTCTTTGGCAATTACAAGTTCGTACCCTTCGTTTCCCAACTCAGGTTTTCCAGCCGAAAGCGAAAGGTAAATTCCGCTAGCAGGAACTTCTCCCGAAGTTTTTACTTCAAAGTTTGCACTGGTAATTTTTCCGAGCGATTGGGCCAGGTATTTACCTGTTTGTTCAAGTCCTTCCTGCACATTGATAACC
>DYSZ01000286.1 GCA_020726265.1 Draconibacterium orientale | reverse complement strand
TTTGCACAGCAATTTGTGCCAAATTACGACGAAAGCAAGGTGCCACAATTTGTGGTGCCCGACCCCTTGATCACATTTAAACAGAAAAAAGTAAAAAATGTGAAGGATTGGGAGAAAAAACGTCGGCCCGAATTGCTCGACTGTTTCACACAGAATATGTTCGGCGAAATTCCGGGCGAAATAAAAATAAAATCGGCAGAAATTGTTGAACAAAGCGAAAACGCATACAACGGCAAAGCCACTCGAAAACAAGTGGAGTTAACTTTCGAAAAAAATGGTAAGAAACTAAATTTTACTATTTTAATTTACCTTCCAAAGAAAAAAGAAAAGGCTCCAATTTTTGTCGGGTATAATTTTTATGGAAACCACACGGTAACCAATGATGTAAATGTAATTATCTCGGAAGCATGGGTACAGGACAATCCTTCATTTGGCATCATTAATAATCAACTTACTGAGCAGTCGCGGGGAGTTCGAACCAACAGGTGGGCTATCGAAAAAATGCTCGAATCGGGATTTGGTGTTGCCACCATTTATTATGGTGAAGTAGATCCTGACAGAAACGATTTCACCGATGGGGTTCATCCGCTTTTGTACAAAAAAGGACAGGAGAAACCTGAAGTAAACGAGTGGGGAAGCATTGCTGCATGGAGTTGGGGACTTAGCCGGGCCATGGATTATTTTGAAACCGACGGTGATATCGATGCCTCGAAAGTGATTGTTTTTGGCCATTCGCGGTTGGGAAAAACCTCGCTTTGGGCCGGAGCAACCGATCAACGGTTTGCCGCTGCAATCTCCAATAATTCGGGATGTGGCGGGGCAGCGCTTTCGAAACGCAAATTTGGCGAAACGGTTGGCCGTATCAATACATCTTTTCCACATTGGTTTTGCGGTAACTTTAAAAACTACAACAATAAAGAAGAGCAGATGCCTTTTGACCAACACGAACTGCTGGCGCTGATTGCACCGCGACCGCTGTATGTAGCCAGTGCCGTAGACGACCAGTGGGCCGACCCGAAAGGTGAGCTTTTAGGAGCTTACTATGCCCTACCGGTTTACAATTTGTATGGAAAAAAGGGAATTTCGATAACTGAATTTCCTCCCGTAAACCAGCCAATTCTGAACACCGTTGCCTATCATATTCGCACCGGAAAACACGATGTAACCGATTACGACTGGGAACAATACATTCGGTGGGCAAAAGAACAGTTGAAATAGGCAGCCTCCCCCGCCCCTCCAAAAGAGGGGAGAAAGAAAAGAATTTGGAATGATGATTAATTGAAGCTTCGGGGAATGATTTACGATTGCAGAATGATGATTTGGAATCATTGCGTACTTTGCGAAAACTTTGCGCTCTTTGCGTTAAATAAAGATTCAAATGGATTAATGATCTAAAATTGTAAATCGTAAATAGTTAAATCGTAAATAATTTAATGTATTAAAAAAACAGCTTATGAAAAAACAGAATCTTTTAGTATTGATGTTGGCAACCCTGTTTGCCTGTGTTGCACCTGAGCAACCAAAAACCGTTTCGTTGTTTAACGGAGTCGATTTAACCGGCTGGCATGCGGATGTTCCGGCGATGGATCAGAACCCCGACACAGTGAACCCGTTTATTGTGCGCGACTCAATGCTTGTGAGCCTCGGCACACCTGGGGGCCACCTGATTACCGACTCAGTTTACAGCAATTCCCGCATTACTGCTGAATACCGTTTTGCCGGCGAACCCGGAAACTGCGGTTTGCTTGTACACGCATCAACACCGCGGGCATTGTACGAAATGTTCCCGAAATCGCTGGAAGTGCAGATGATGCACGAAAACGCCGGCGACTTTTGGTGCATTGTTGAAGACATTGTTGTACCCGACATGGAAGCCCGCCGCGGTCCGAAAGAAGAGTGGGGGATTACCGAAGGCAAAAAACGCCGCATTCCAAATCTAACCGACGGCTCTGAAAAACCGCTTGGCGAATGGAATAAAATGGTGGTTGAATGTGTGGCCGACACCATTAAAGTGTGGGTTAACGAAGAACTAGTAAACTATGGAACCAACTGCACCACCACTCGCGGACAGATTGCCGTACAAGCCGAAGGCTCCGAAGTGGAATTCAGAAAACTGGAGGTGATGGCAATTGAAAAGACTACGAAGACGGAATGATTTTTTGAGAAAAGTATAAGAGCTTCGTGGTATTAACTTGTTGCCTGCAATAGTAGAAGAGCCTCTACATAAAATAAAAATAGATAAGACTTTGAAAATATAAACTAATTAGTTAACTTTGTGTGATGATTAGAAAA
>DYSZ01000107.1 GCA_020726265.1 Draconibacterium orientale | reverse complement strand
ATCAGTTTACCAAAATGGCTCAATAAAACACTGGGACTCATCCCCTATTTATACTTGTCGCTGGCAGTGCTTTTTGCGGCCACTGGCACCGATTTCATCATCCGTCGCTACGACCCGTTTGTGGGAATTTTCCGCATGGACGCCAAATTTCACATGGTGGTTTTGGGTGTCGCCTTTCTTTTGATGGGCATGTTTGTAGCGCGTCCGTATTGCCGGTTTCTTTGTCCGTACGGCGTTTTGCTGAGCTGGATGTCGCGCTTTTCGAAATGGCACATGACCATCACCCCATCAAAATGTATTCAATGTAAACTGTGCGCCAGCTCCTGTCCGTTCGATGCCATCGACTACCCCACCAACGAAAAGGAAGTCATCAAATCGGGTCTCGGGCCAAAACGGTTTCTTACTTATGCGCTTGTAATCCCGTTGTGGATAGCGCTCGGTGTTTTTGTGGGAGCAAAATCGCACACTTTCCTGTCGAAAGCCAATCCCGATGTGTACCTCGCAGAGTTACTCATTTCAAATCCTGAAATCAAAAACGACACTGAAAATATTGATGTCCAGACTTTTCTTTCATCAGGAAAAACGCTGGAAACACTGGTTAAGGAAGCCGGAGTAATCCGCGAAAAGTTTTACACCGGAAGTATGATTGCCGGTGGTTTTATGGGACTTGTAATTGGCATGACACTTTTAAATACAGTGGTTTTCCGCAAGCGCCAGGATTATGAACCACATCGTGGCAACTGCCTGAGCTGTGCACGGTGTATGAACTACTGCCCGGTGGAGAAGTGAGTTAGTAAATAGGTGAATGCGTGAATGAGTAAAAGGGATTCGCGTCCAGAAGCATCGGGATTAACCGCGGTTTTGGATTAGACAGAATGATTAAAAAATTGAAATAAAAACCAGAACCCTGAAAGGGTTCAACATGAATAACCCCGGGTTTCAACCCGGGGACACGAAAACAAAACAGATTTGAGGCGCATCCGATGCAAAAGTTTGAAAAACTGCAGCAACCATGCGCCGCACCATAGAAACAAGATTGAAAAAAGAAAGAAATATCAACTAAAATATATGACCAGCAACGATAAAATAAAACTCTCCCAAAACATTGCCGTCATTGCCGGAATTTTCTGTTCGGTGGTGGCGCTCCTGTTACTGCTGAACTTTTGGCAGATTTCAAAAGCCGACCCCATCAAAAGTAAAGCAATGGAGGTTTTGGTTGAACGATTAAAGGACGACCCCAACAACGACGGGTTAAAAGCCGAAATCCGCAATTTCGATTTGCTGGCACGAAAAGCTTATTTCAACAGTCAGTGGCAGATACAAACTGGTGCTGTACTTTTAATATTGGGAGCCATCGTTCTGGCGTTTGCGCTGCGTGTGTATTATTCAGCAAAAGCCAAAATTGAGGTGCCCGATACAGTCCTCGAAAACGAAATTACAAGCCGCATTCTGGCTCAAAAGGGAATCATCATCGCCGGAGCAGCAGTTTTTATCCTGGCTTTTGCAGCTTCATTTGCTTCGGTTAACTACCTCGACAAATACAATATTGAAGTTGCTGTTGCCGAAAACGAACAACAACCCGTTGACGAAGGAATTCAGGTTATTGATGTGGGTTCAGCAAAAACCGATTCTGCACAGGCTGTGACCTCTGTTGATTCTGCTTCTCCAGTGGGTTCTACTGATTCTTTAAAAACAGAAGTTGCTCCCGCTGCCGTTGTATTGAGTGCTCAAAATATTAAAAGCAATCATAATTCTTTCCGCGGCCCTTTTGGCCAGGGAGTCTCGTATCAAAAAAATATTCCAACGCAGTGGGATGGCGCTACCGGAACCAACATTGCATGGAAAACTGCCATTCCGAAACATGGCTACAACTCGCCCGTAATTTGGGGCGACAAAATCTATATTTCCGGTTCCGACAACCAGTCGCGCGAAGTGTATTGTTTCGACCGTGCGACAGGCAAACCCCTTTGGACAGGCAAAGCAGATAACATCCAGGGTTCACCGGCCAATCCGCCAAAAGTAACAGCCGACACTGGACTCTCCGCTCCCACTCTCGCCACCGACGGCAACCATGTTTATGCCATTTTTGCTACCGGTGATGTCATTGCTTTCGATATGAACGGAACCCGTGTGTGGGTCAGAAACCTTGGTGTACCTGACAATCATTACGGGCATTCTTCATCACTGATTGTCTGGGACAACAAACTTTTTATCCAGTACGATACAAACCGTGGCGGAAAAGTACTCGCTTTGAACACTGCAACCGGCGAAACTGCCTGGGAAAAAACCCGTTCTTCAAAAATTTCGTGGGCAAGCCCGGTGCTCGCACAGGTTGATGGCAAATACCAGCTCATCCTTACCGCCGACCCGATTGTGGCCGGTTACGACATTAAAACCGGCGAAGAACTCTGGCAGATAAAATGTATGATGGGCGAAGTAGGTCCTTCGGTGGGTTTTGCCGATGGAATTGTGATTGCCGCCAACGAATATGCCAAAATGGTGGCCATCGATGTAAAAACAAAAGCCATTCTCTGGGAAGCCGATGAATACCTGCCCGAAGCATCAAGTCCGCTGGCTTACAACGGACTTGTGGTTATTGCCACCAGTTATGGTATTTTGGCCTGTTACGATTTGAAAATCGGCGAAAAATACTGGGAACATGATGTCGGCAAAACCCTCTATTCATCGCCTGCTTATGCCGACGGAAAGATTTTTATGATGGACAATGACGGAGTGATGCGGGTTTACGAATTTGGCAAAGAAATGAAGCTGATTTCGGAAAACAAGCTGGGCGAAAAAGCCGGAACTACACCTGCTTTCGCCAACGGAAAAATATATATCAGGGGAGATAAGAATTTGTATTGTATTGGGAATTGAGATTTGGGTTACAAGTTTCAGGTTTCAGGTTAAAAATGATAAAAATGAAATTTAGTCCCGAATCCCTAAAATTGATTTTTCGGGTTTGAATTTTGAGATTTGATTTTTGGAATTTTATAAAGAAGAATGACAAACCAGTTTCAACATATCGACAAGCTGATTGCAGAAAAAGGCACCGAACGGAAAAGCCTGATTCCCATTTTGCAGGCTATTCAGAACGAATACAATTATTTGCCTGAAGAATCGCTGAAATACCTGGCTGAAAAAAGCAACATCACACCCGCGGAAATCATCAGTGTTGCCAGCTTTTACAAGCAGTTCAGGATGAAGCCTTCCGGAAAACATATTGTGAAAATCTGTGTGGGAACTGCCTGTCATGTAAAAGGTGCTACGTTGGTTCACGATGCTTTTAAACGCCATTTCAAACTTTCCGACACAGAGGACACCGATAAAGATGGCGAATATACCCTCGAAAAAGTGAGTTGCCTCGGTTGCTGCACATTGGCGCCTGTAGTTCAGGTGGACGGAATTACATACGGACATGTGGCTCCCGACCAGGTGGATGCCGTGATTGCCGATTTCGAAAGTCAGCAGGGAAAAACCGAAGGAAAGAAATACCGCAAAGCCGATGGCAGTGAAATAAAGGGCGAAATCCGCATCGGGCTGGGCTCGTGTTGCGTGGCCAGTGGCAGCGACGAAATCCGCAAGGAAGTGGAAAAAGTGGCCATGGAAAACAACCTGCGCGTAAACCTGAAACATGTGGGTTGCGTAGGCATGTGTCACCAGGTTCCGCTGGTTGAAATCGTTCCCAACGACGGTGAACCCACGCTTTACGCAAAAGTGAAACCCGAAGATGTAAAGCAAATTGTGGAATCACATTTCGAGCCGCCAACTTTCTTCGCCAGAATGAAAAACAAGATTTTCAACCTGGCTGAAGAAATCCAGACCGACCGCAACTGGGAAGGTGTTCAGCGTTACGAAATCAGTATGCGCGAAAAACCGGTGGCTTCTTTTCTGGGCAATCAGGTTCCCATTGCCACTGAATACCGCGGCATGATTAATCCTGTCGATATTAACGAATACAAAAGTCGTGGTGGATTTACGGCACTCACTAAAGTATTACAGACCATGTCGCCCGACGATGTGGTTGCTGAAGTAAAAAACAGTGGCATCCGCGGACGCGGCGGAGCAGGTTTCCCCACCGGGATAAAATGGGAACTGGTAAAAAAGGAAATTAGCGACAGCAAATATCTGATTTGCAATGGTGATGAAGGCGACCCCGGCGCGTTTATGGACCGCATGTTACTCGAATCGTACCCATATCGTGTTATCGAAGGAATTATCATAGCAGCTTATGCCGTGAATATTCACCAGGGTTATTTCTACATCCGGGCTGAATATCCGCTGGCTGTAAAACGTATCAGTAAAGCGCTTGAGGTGTGTTATGAAAATAACCTGCTTGGCGAAAATATCATGAGCAGTGGATTTAACTTCGAATTAAAAATTTACGAGGGAGCCGGTGCTTTTGTTTGTGGTGAGGAAACAGCGCTGATTGCCTCCATCGAAGGCAGTCGCGGATTTCCGCACATCCGTCCGCCTTTCCCCGCGCAACAAGGTTTGTGGGGCCAGCCAACACTGGTAAACAACACAGAGACTTTTGCACAGATATCCTACATTATTCGTGAAGGTTTCGAAAAATTTAAAAATATTGGCACTGAAAGGAACTCAGGAACCAAGGTTTTTGCTTTGGCCGGGAAAGTGGCCCGCGGCGGATTGATTGAAGTTCCCATGGGAATCACCATCCGTCAGGTGGTGGAAGAAATTGGAGGTGGAATTGCCAACGGACGAACATTCAAGGCGGTGCAGATTGGCGGACCGTCGGGTGGTTGTATTCCCGCCGAACATGCTGACACGCCCATCAATTACGAATCGTTAAGCGCAATGGGCGCAATGATGGGCTCGGGTGGTTTGGTGGTTTTAGACGATACCGACTGCATGGTTGACATTGCGCGGTTTTTCCTGTCGTTTACGCAGGACGAATCGTGCGGAAAATGTACGTTTTGCCGTGTGGGCACCAAACGGATGCTCGACATTCTCGAAAATATTACTTCAGGAAAAGGAAAACAAGGCGATTTGGAAGAACTCGAAAAACTGGCTGAATGGACTAAAAAAGGCAGTTTGTGCGGACTTGGGAAAACCGCACCCAATCCGGTATTGAGCACGCTTCAGTATTTCAGGCACGAATACGAGGCTCACATTAACGGTGTTTGCCCTACCGGAAAATGCACCAAACTGATTACTTACTCGGTTAACGACAAATGTATCGGCTGTACACTTTGTGTGCAAAAATGCCCGGTGGATGCGATTCCGTTCACCCCGCACGAAAAGCATTCGATTAATACCGAATTGTGTATTAAATGCGATGCCTGTCGCGCCGTTTGCCCGGAGGATGCGATTGATGTGAGGTGAAAACCGGGTTGCGGGATTCGGGTTACAGGTTACAGGGTACAGGATACGAGTTACAGAGTACAGGTTACGGGTTACGGGTTACGGGTTTTAAGAATAAAAAGATTACAGATATGAATAGTTTTAGAGATCTTGAAATATATCAGATGGCTTACAAGTTGGCAATTAAAGTTCATAAAATGACAATGCAACTTCCACAATACGAAATGTATGAACAGGGGAGCCAGGTACGAAGGTCAACAAAAAGTATAAAAGATAATATTGCAGAAGGTTACGGCCGGCGAAGATATAAAAATGAGTTCGTTCGGTTCCTGGTCTTTGCTCATGCCTCAAGTGATGAAGCATTGTCGCAATTGACAATGATTGATGAAATTCATTTTGAATCGAAAGGTTTAACTGATTTAATTTCGGAATATGAAATTTTGGGAAAGAAATTAAACAAGTTTCTGGAGTATGTTGAAAAGAACTGGAACGAAAACCTGTAACCTGTATCGTGCAACCTGTAACAATCTAACATGATTACACTAAAAATAAATAACACCGAAATCGAGGTAGAAAACGGCACTTCGGTGATGAAAGCTGCTCAACAAATGGGAATCGACATCCCAAACATGTGCTGGCACGATGAGTTGGAGCATTTCACCTCGTGCATGCTGTGCCTGGTAAAAGATGCAAAAAACGGCAACCTTTTTCCATCGTGTTCTGTAAAAGCTACCGACGGACTGGAAATTATCACCGATGATTCAGAAATAAAAGAAGCCCGGCAAACCGCGCTAGAACTGCTTTTAAGCGAGCATGTTGGCGACTGCGAAGCGCCCTGCCAGATTGCATGTCCGGCACACATGAATATTCCACTGATGAACCGTTTGATTGCTGCCGGAAAATTTGATGAATCTTTGGCGGTAGTAAAACGTGATATTGCGTTGCCTGCTGTTTTGGGCCGCATTTGTCCTGCCCCTTGCGAAGGCGCCTGTCACCGTAAAACGGTGGATGAAGCTGTTTCCATCTGTTTACTAAAAAGATTTGTGGGTGACGAAGGCACTGAACCTGAAATAATTCCGGGACCAAAAACCGGAAAAAAAGTAGCTGTAATTGGTGCTGGTCCAGCCGGACTGGCAGCAGCATATTATCTTCAGCTAAAAGGCGTTGAGGTTACATTGCTCGATAAAAATGAGAAACCGGGTGGATTGTTAAGAACGGCTATTTCAGAAGAAATTCTGCCAAAAGAAGTGCTGGATAAAGAGATTGAAATGATGCTGAAACCCGGGGTTACTTTTCAGGGAGGAAAAGAAATTGACACAGCATTTTTTGCACAACTGAAAAACGATTTCGATGCTGTGATTCTGGCAACCGGAACGCTCCCTGAAAACGCTGAATTCTTCGGTTTAAAAGCCACGCCAAAAGGAATCATTGCCGACAGGGATTCTTACCAGACTTCCGACCCAAAAGTTTTTGCGGTGGGAAATGTGTTGCGCTCGTCACGACTTGCAGTGCGTTCGGTAGGCCAGGGAAAGGAAGTGGCTTTTTCGGTTCTTCAATTCTTCAGCGGTCAGCAGCCAACCGGCGAACCACGGATGTTTAACTCCCGTTTTGGTAAGCTCGTAAGTGCCGAATTTTCAGAATACCTGAAAGAATCGGTAAATGAAAAACGTACTTTCCCCGAAAAAGGTGGGCACAGCAGTTTTTCGAAAGACGAAGCCATTGCCGAGGCCAAACGCTGCATGCATTGCGACTGCCGCGCCATCGATAATTGCAAACTACGCGAGTATTCGCATCAGTACAATGCCGACCAGAAAAGGTTTAAAACCAGTGAAAGACGCAACATCACCAAATCGACCAGTCACAGTTCGGTAATTTATGAGCCGCAGAAATGCATCAAGTGTGGTATTTGCGTGAGGTTGACTGAAAAGCATGGCGAACAGTTTGGGTTTACTTATATTGGAAGGGGATTTGATGTGGAAATCGGAATTCCTTTTAATGAGGAACTCAAGGATGGTTTAAGCAAAATTGCGGTAAAAGTCGCGGAAGGTTGTCCGACCGGGGCGATTTCACTGAAGAATGTCGATTAACGAATGTCGATTTTCGAATTTGGAATTCTGAATCTGCAATCAAAAATCTGCAATTGTTAATCGTTAATAAAAAATATAAATTAATTGAATATGAAATACTTACAATTGATAATTTTTCTATTTTTCGGAATTGAAACATTCGCCCAACCCACCGATTCGTGGCCAATTTTTCGTGGCGACCAGAACCTGAAAGGTGTTTCAAAAACGGTTCTTCCTGAAAAACCAAAACTGCTTTGGACTTTCACCACCGGCGACAACATCAAATCGTCACCGGTAATCGATAAAGGCAAAGTTGTAATCGGCTCAACCGATGGTTTTGTGTATTGCCTCGACCTGAAAGGAAAACTGCTGTGGAAATTTGAAACCGGCAACGCAATCGAAGCACCGGCACTCATCCACGAAAACACTGTTTTTATTGGCAATCTCGACGGCACTTTGTATGCTCTCGACCTGAATACAGGCAAAAAAAAGTGGGAATATGAAACCGACAACCAAATAATCGGGTCGGCCAACTGGTGGAGTGATGGCAAAACCACCTTCATTTTTGTGGGCAGTTACGATTTTTACCTACATTGTTTGGATGCCAGAACCGGCGCGGTAAAATGGAAGTACGAATCGGATAATTATATCAATGGAGCGGCGGCTTGTGCCAACGGGAAAGCCTATTTCGGCGGTTGCGACGGCTTTCTTCACGTGGTGGATATCGCTACCGGCAAGCCCGACAAGAAAATTGATGTAGCCACTTATGTTGCTGGTTCTGTCGCTGTTGAAAACGACAAAGCCTGGCTGGGCGACTACGACGGGCTGTTTTTCCAGGTGGATGTAAAAGCGGGCAACATGGTTTGGAAATGGCAACATGAAACCACAAAACTGCAGTTTATTGCTTCACCGGCACTGTCGGGAAACAGTGTACTTACGGCCAATCACAACAAATTTCTGTATTGTTTCGACAAAAACACAGGCAAAAAACTATGGGAATTTAATACCGGCCGGCAAGTGGAAGCCTCGCCTGTAATTGCCGGCAACAAAGTGCTTGTTGCCAACATGCGCGGTGATTTGGCCATGGTGAACCTTTCAAACGGGAAACCTGTTTGGAGTTACGAAATCGGGAGCCAGATTATTGGTAATCCTGCTGTTGCTGCCGGCAAAATTTTTGTCGGCGCATTCGATGGAAATGTGTATTGTTTTGGAAGCCCCTCCTAACCTCCCCGAAGGGGAGGAATTGAGGATAAGCCCCTCTGCCTATCGGCATCTCCCCGAAGGGGAGAAAATGTGAAATGAAACTTAAGTATGGAAAAATATAAATTGAAATAACATCAACTTTAAAACTCTCCCCCTTCGGGGGAGCGGGAGGGGCTTTATGAATATCATTCAAATCATACCCGGTTCGGGAGGAAGTTTTTACTGTGGCAACTGTCTGCGCGACAGCAAGTATTTCAACGCTTTGCGTGCCGAAGGGCACCAGGTTACAAAAATCCCGATGTACCTGCCTTTATTCGCCGATGAGCACGATATTTCAGAAATCCCGATTTTTTATGGCGCCATCAGTTTGTACCTGAAACAGGTGTACCCCATTTTCAGAAAAGCGCCCAAATGGGTTGATAACCTGCTCAATTCAAAACCGATGATGAAAATGGCTGCGTCGATGGCTGGTTCAACCAATGCAAAAGGGCTTGAAGACATGACCCTTTCCATGTTGCTGGGCGAACAGGGAAACCAGAAAGAAGAACTCGACCACATGGTGAACTGGATTGCCGAACATTGCAAACCCGATATTATCCACATTTCGAATGCATTGCTATTGGGCTTAGCCAAACGATTGAAGGAAAAAATTGGCGTACCAGTGGTTTGTTCGCTGCAGGATGAAGATGTGTGGATTGACCCGATGCAGCCGCATTTTCAGGAAAAAATCTGGAACCTGATGCACGAACGTGCCGAAGATGTGGACAAGCTGGTTTCGGTGAGTCATTTTTTTGCCGACATAATGAAAAAACGGATGAAACTGCCAGATGAAAAGGTAAAAACTATTCATATTGGCGTGGATGCCAATGATTATCAATACGTTTCTACAAACGGTAAACCACGTAATGTAGGTTACATTTCGAGGATGTGTCACAAAGATGGATTCGATATTGTGGTTGATGCATTTATTGAACTGAAAGAGAAACCCGGTTTTGAAGATGTAAAACTCATTGCAACAGGCGGATACACCGGTGACGATGCCCAATTTCTGAAAGAACAAAAACAGAAACTGAAAGCAAATAATTTGCTTGACCATTTTGAAATTTCTCCCGATTTTGAAGGAAAATCAGTCAACGACTTCTTCAAAAAGGTGGTTCTTATTTCTGTACCTGTCAGAATTGGTGAGGCTTTCGGGATGTATTTGCTTGAATCGATGGCTTCCGGTGTTCCGGTGGTGCAGCCCGCCTTGGGTGCCTTCCCCGAAATCATCGAAATCTCGGATGGCGGAGTCAATTACATGCCCAATTCGCCTGAAAAATTAGCAGAAACCTGGGCCGCTTTGCTCTCCAAACCCGAAAAACTGGAGAAACTCAGTCGCGATGGATATGAAGGCACCAAAAAGCACTTCAACATCCACAACCACACAAACGAGATTATTGAACTGTACGAAAATTTGCGTTCGTCATCATAAGCCTTATCGAAGGAGAACCGTCAGACTGAGCGGAGTCTAAGTCTATTGACAAGCCAAAAAAAATTGAAATAATGAGCTTAATCCGAAAAGTCCAAAACCCCTAAATCCCCTAAAGGGGACTTTGAAGAGTTCATTGATTTTCAACGAGTTCCCCTTTTGGGGTCAGGGGTAAAAGAGTTGAAAATCAATGAACCCGGACTTTTCGGAGGGGACTCGATAATATAAAACACATTTCGACTACGCTCAATGTAACGGGAACAGTCATGCTGAGCGAAGTCAAAGCATGTTTAATATGATTTAAAACCTTGATTATGAAAACATTTTACGTTTATATCGTGAGATGTCGGGATGATAGTAACTATACCGGTATAACCAACGATATTGAAAGACGATTGGAAGAACATAATTTCGGAGAATCACCAGATAGTTACACTGCTACAAGAAGACCTGTAAAACTTGCTTTTGTTGAAACTTTTAATGACTTTGCAGTTGCTGAACAATGGGAAAAAAGATTAAAGGGCTGGTCGAGAAGAAAAAAAGAAGCTTTAATTGAAAGCAACTGGGAAAAATTAAAAGAATAACCTGTTTGTCAGAATGATACACATTTTTCGAATTATAAAAAGGAGAAAGAATAGACACATTTAGACTACGCTCAATGTGACGGCTGCTCGTCATGCTGAGCGAAGTCGAAGCATGTTTGAAAATAATGACAATTAAAAAAAACACCCTCTCCCGAGTACTCGGGACTCAGGGTGACAAGAAAATAAATATGCTTTTACAGCTACAAAACATTACAAAAGGCTACGGTCAGCCGGGAACACATAGTTACCGGCCGGTGCTGAAAGACCTCAATATTAAATTGCAACAGGGAGAAAAAGTGGCAATTGTCGGTTCAAGCGGTTCTGGAAAAACCACGCTACTCAACCTGATTGGGGCACTCGACCAACCCGAGTCGGGCAAAATTCTTTTTAAAGGAACCGAAATTTCGGGGTACGACAAAAAGCAGCTGGCTGCTTTCAGAAACAAAAACCTGGGATTTGTTTTCCAGTTGCATCACCTGATGCCACAGCTTACGCTTTGGGAAAATGTATTACTCCCACTGCTGCCACAGGGAAACAAAATTTCAAAAGAACAAAAAGACTGGGCGGAACACTTGATTAGGAAAGTGGGAATCTGGGAACAACGCAACCAGAAACCCTCGGAAATGTCGGGTGGAGAATGCCAGCGAACAGCTGTGGTTCGTGCGCTCATCAACAAACCAGCGCTGCTACTGGCCGATGAACCCACCGGCGCCCTCGACCAGGAAAATGCATCGGCACTTACTGAACTGTTGATTCAACTCAGCATAGAAGAAAATATTACACTGGTTACGGTAACTCATTCTGTGGAAATGGCGGGGAAAATGGATAAGAAATATACATTACGAAACGGAATGGCCTCCCCTAACCCCTCCGAAGGAGGGGAATAAGAAAAAAAAAGTAGTGGTTAAAATGTCTTATCGAAGTGAAAGCAAATTCAGTAAATAACAATAAAAAACTTTCTTCAAATTTCTCCCCCTTTGGGGGAGTTAGAGGGGGCTTCTTTATTATAAAAACATTCACTCATTATTTCAAACAAAACCTGCTGGTTGCACTGGGTGTAGTGGTAAGTACCGCGGTTTTAACCGGCGCGCTCATTATCGGCGATTCGGTGCGTTACAGTCTTGAGCAGTCCACATTTTCGCGGTTGGGCGAAACCACTCACCTTGTTTCGGTTACCGAGCGCTATTTCAGGCAGGAAATGGCAGCCGAAATTGAAGCCACGAACCCTGAAATCAAAGCTACTTCTGTTTTGTTGTTAGAAGGTGTGGCAGTTGCAGATGGAGGCGAAACCCGGGTAAACCGGGTTCAGGTAATTGGTGTGGACACAGATTTTGAGGAAATTTCGAATAACCCTTTATTTTCTGAACTTCAGGACAATGAAATCGCCATTAGTCAAAACCTGGCCGAACGTCTGCAAATAAAAGAAGGCTACGATTTATTGGTAAGAATCAAAAAAGCCAGCCTGATTCCAATGAATGCTCCATTTGTTTCGGCTGAAGAAACCAGCGTTTCTCTCAGAGCAACCGTTAAAAAGGTTGTTTCGAAAGATGAATTGGGCCGTTTCAACCTAAAAAACTCTCAAACCGCGCCGTACAATATTTTTCTTTCAGCAAAACGACTGAACCGCTTGATGGAGTTCGCAGGCAAAGCCAATCAAATCCTTATTTCAACGATTGTCGAAACCGCAAAAGTTGCTGAAATTGTAAAAAAATGCATCACTCCCACCGATGCCGGACTTCAGCTAAAAAACATCAAAACTACCAATCAAACCGAAATCTCCACCGAACGTGTTTTTCTGGAAGAAAAAATCGCCGAAACAATCCAAAAACTCGACGGAGCCGAACCAATGCTGACGTATTTTGTGAACGAAATAGAAGCCTCCCCTAACCTCCAGATGAA
>DYSZ01000285.1 GCA_020726265.1 Draconibacterium orientale | reverse complement strand
TCATTTATATAAAGGTACTCAATTGGTTTTTCTCAAAATAGGCAAGACAAAAATTAGCCACTACCAAAGGAATACTATAGACAAAAGGCACAAATACACGAAAGAGTTTTAACTAAAAAAACGCTTGTCATTCCGAATGAAGAGAGGAACCTTTCCCTCTTTTTATTTCTCCCGAATTTTTCCCACATTTAGAGAAAATATATTCCGATGAAAAATCTGGTTCTGTTTTGTGTTGTGGCATCCATCGTACTCGTGGAATGTAATTCGCAGCCGGCAAAAAATAATACGCCATCGCACGGCGAGATGATGGCAAAAGCCAGCCGAAGTGAAAAAAATGGTTGGATCGTAGTTCACCTCGAGGGGTCGCCGTATGTGATGGGATACCAGCACGGTTATCTGCTGGCCTCCGAAATTATGGATCTTCGCACCACCCTCCGGGTGGTAAACGAACAAGCCACAAAAAAAACCACGGAGTTTTTCAGGGAAGAGTCGTACCGGTTGCTGTGGCCGGGTGTTCCTGCGGAGTACCGCGACGAAATTGGTGGAATTGTGGCCGGCGTTAATACAAAGCTGGGCAGCGACACCATCGATATCAAAGATCTCGTGGCCATGAACGCATCACTCGAAATGGCCGGTTACTATGTGCCCTGGCTCGACAACCAGGAAAAACCCATGCCGCCCGAACATTGCAGTGCTTTTGCCGCCACCGGCTCGTGGACTGCCGACAACAAAATTGTGATGGCCCACAACAACTGGAGCGAATACGCCATTGGTCAGCGATGGAACATCATCCTCGACATGGTGCCCGAACAAGGCCACCGGATGGTGATGGATGCCCTCCCGGGATACATTCACAGCGGCGACGATTTTAACATCAATAGTGCCGGGCTGATTGTTACCGAAACCACTATCTCTGCTTTCAAAGGATTCGACACCATTGGCGTGGCCGAGTTTGTAAGGGCACGCAAAGCCATACAATACGCCTCGTCAATCGACGAATGGGCCGCCATCATGATCGATGGTAACAACGGCGGATATGCCAACGACTGGCTGATTGGCGACAACAAAACCGGCGAAATTGCCCGCCTCGAACTGGGCCTCAAAAACCATTTCCTCGAACGCACCACCGACGGTGTTTTTACAGGTGCCAATTACCCCGTAAACGAAAAACTGCTCAAAGAGGAAACCTCTTTCGACCCTACCGACAAAAACACCTCGGCCAACATGCGCAAACTGCGGTGGGAAGAACTAATGCGCGGGCACAAGGGGAAAATAGATGTTGAATCAGCAAAACTGTTTATGGCCGACCACTACGACATGAACCGCGGAACCGAAAATCCGGGTCGTTTCTCGCTGTGCGGACACATTGACCTCGAATCCATCGGCAAAAACGAAATCAGTTGGGAAGGCGCGTTTTTTCATGCCGGGGCGGTACAAGCCAAAGCTACCGACAGCCGGCTGGCCGACAGTCTCCAGTTTTGGGCCATCATGGGTCATCCGTGCGGAAAGTCGTTTTCGGCAAAGGCATTTCTCGATGCCCATCCCGAATATGCCTTTGAAAAAGAAGTGCTCCGCGACATGCCCGGTCAGCAGTGGATGCTCACCGAACCAATCACAAAACAGTAATGATAGTTGAAGGGTGAAAGTTGAAAGTTTAAGGTTCGGGTGCAGCGGTTTCCAACCGCTGTAGTACCCAACTCATAACACGTTTGTCATTCCAATCACAGTGAGGAACCCGCACCCCGCAACTGTCACCCTGAGCGAAGTCGAAGGGTGTAACCCGTAACCCGTAACCCGAAATCCATTTTTAATTTTTAATTTCCCATTTTGATTTGTCCTATGGATGTGCACAACACAGCAACCCGCTCGTTTAACATGAGCCGCATAAAGGCAAAAGACACAAAGCCCGAGTTGCTGGTGCGGAAGTTTTTGTTTTGTCGATGTTACTTATAGTCCGTTGACATACAATTTGATTCCCCTTAATTTTGAGTTATGAAATTCAGTATTAAGTTTCAGTTTGAATGGAAAAGTAAGCATTGGAAAAGAAACTTGAATAAAGTTTTGCAATTCATTCCTGAAGAGGCAAAGTCAAATTGGGATGCATTTGAGATTCATCCAATTGTTGAAGATGAAAATGGATTTTGCGAAGTCACATCCGAAGGTAATGAATCATTTTGGAGCATTTATCTTCATCAAGTTAACGGAGGATTGAAATGTATTGCTGATTTACCAACAAAAAATGATGCTTTAAAATTTAAACTTAAAAATCTAAATTGAATTTTTTGAGCCGGGTTTACCTCCGGCAATAAGAC
>DYSZ01000284.1 GCA_020726265.1 Draconibacterium orientale | reverse complement strand
TAATGTAATCGACGGAACGATGATTAGCGAAAAAAACAAATACATTTTGTTTGTGAAAGACGAAACACGCACACCGCCGCAGAAAAACATACGAATTGCCACAAGCAGCCTACTCACTTCGGAGTTTGGCCAGCCAACAGCACCCATTACAGGGAATTACTGGGCCGAAGGGCCAACTCCCCTTAAAATCGGAGACAGCTGGATTGTGTATTTCGACAAATATGTGGATAATAAAATGGGTGCTGTGCGTTCGGCTGATTTGAAAAATTGGGAAGACATATCCGACAAAATCTCTTTTCCTGAAGGTACGCGGCACGGCACAGTTTTTAAAGTTTCGCGGGAACAGTTTCAAAAATTAGAATCGCTGAATTAACAGGCTTCGGCTACGCTACTTATGACAGATTATGGTTTTGGGACTTTTACTTTGGGACTTTGACTTTCTAAGTCAAAGCTATTTTGTCGGACTTAAAAAGTCCGACTCCCGTTACTGTCATTCCTTCTTTATGCACATTATAAAAAATGGGTGGAGCCTCAGTGTGACTGTCAGACTGAGCGTAGTCGAAGTCTGCCGGACGGTCAGGGAAGGGTTTAAAATTGATACCCTGAGTTTTGTACAACTTCAAATACTAATTGTACTTTTGACCTTCATTTGAAAATAAAATACGATGTCTGAAATCGGAAAAATAAATACACTCGAAGTAGTTCGCGAAACCGACAATGGGTTTTACCTTGATGGTCAGAATCTGGGCGAAATACTGATGCCACGGAAGTTTATTACCGAAGAGGTGAGAAGCCAGGGTTGGGCCGATGTTTTTGTGTACACCGACTCGGAAGACAGGCTGGTGGCCACCACCGAAACCCCGCTAGTAAAAGTGGGCGAATTTGCCTTTCTGAATGTGGTGGCTGTTACACGCTTTGGCGCTTTTTTAGACTGGGGATTGCCCAAAAACCTGCTGGTTCCGTTTCGCGAACAACGTGCAAACATGGTCGAAGGCCGCAGTTATCTTGTGTATGTTTTTCTCGATTTGAAAACCAACCGCATCGCTGCAACCGCTAAAATCGACAAGTACCTCGACAATACACCTCCCGAATATAAAATTGGCGAGGAAGTGGATTTATTGATTGCCGAGGAAACCGACCTCGGCTACAAAGCCATCATTAACAGCGAACATTGGGGCATTTTATACAAAAACCAGTTGTACCGCACCATCAGAACCGGTGACAAAATGAAAGGCTACGTGAATAAGGTGCGCGAAGACGAAAAAATTGACCTGCTTCTCGAAAAACCCGGCTACGAAAAAGTGGACGCCATCTCGCAGAAAATCCTCGACGAACTAAAACAGAACCGCGGTTTTATGGCCGTAACCGACAATACCTCACCCGACATGATTAAAGCGCTTTTTAGCATCAGCAAAAAGAACTTCAAAAAAGCCATTGGCAGTTTATACAAAAACCAGATGATTACTTTCGACTCCGATGGGATCAGGCTGGTGAAATAGTGCTGTTTGGTTGTTTCGGGTTTTTGTAACCACCACCCGGGATCGAAAAATTTCATCTCTTTTACGCTCAGGGAACCGTTCTTTCAAAAAGAGAACGATTTCCTTTTTTAATATCACCCTAAGTTTTCAGCTCCGTAGAAGCGAAATATGGGTAGCCGCGGATGAAGCCCCCGGTTAACAAAACCCAAAAAAACCCGCCCCTTTGCTTGAAAAGCCGGCCCCGTTTGTTTTTGCTGGTTCCAGGTTGGATTTCATCCCTTTGATGTATGGAATCTTCATTAAATAATGATGCCTTCCCTCTTGGTTGGGCGACCCGTCATTAAATAATGATGACCTCCTTTTGTGGTTGGGCGACCCTTTATTAAATAATGATGGCTCGTTTTATCGCCGCCAAAGCAAAATCAGTACTCCCATGCCTTCACTTTTTGATTGGGCAAACAAATTAGGAATTAAGGCACAGTTGGCCCCGAAAAAAGGTAGTAGGTTAAAAGGAAATTAAAATCTTCAAAGAAAAAATTGGCTGGTTCAAATCAGAAAAAAACTTTGAATTGGTTCTTGGGAAAGTTCTTGAAACTGGGAATTTGAAATAGTCTAACATCAATATTTATCTTTAATCTTTCCAAATTCATGAGTTATATTTTGGTAAAAATCAGGGCATGACTTAGGTCATTTGTAAAGCCAAGTTTATCAGAAAAATATAATTGTCGGGATAAAGTCGGGATAAATAAAAAGGGTTAAGCTGATATTCAATCACTTAACCCTTTTAAAAGTCGGGGTAGCAGGATTCGAACCTGCGACCCCCTGCTCCCAAAGCAGGT
>DYSZ01000106.1 GCA_020726265.1 Draconibacterium orientale | reverse complement strand
CAACTTTTTATTGGCCTTTTTACCGAAGGCACTACCGATCAAGCCTTCTTAAAAAGTATAGTGGAAAAAGGCTTTATTAAAATTGGAATGGAATGCCATACCGACCTTGAGATTTTTATCCACGAACTAAAGATTGAAAAAACAGGGTTAGGTTTTTCTGAACAAGTAATGAAAGCTTCAAAAATTGGGGTTGATGAATTCGGAATATCAGTTTTGTGTGTTCATACTGATTCTGATGATCATGACGACATTAGGGCATTTGAGAAAATTTCAGATGCGTTAGGCATCTTAAGCGAAACAGGTGATTCCCATTGTAAGTTAGTTACTCCAATAGTTCCTGTACAAATGATTGAAGCTTGGATGTTGGCAGATAAAGATTTGCTAAGAAAGGAAATAGGAACGGATAAATCGGATAATGATTTGGATATAAATCGTAATCCAGAAACGATTCCCAATCCTAAAATCATAATTGAGAATGCAATAAGAATTGCCCGGGAAGATTTTTCGAAAAGAAGAAGAAGGGATTTAACAATTAGCGAACTCTATCAACCTATTGGTCAAAAAATTGACCTTGAAAAATTAGAAATATTACCTTCTTTCAGAAAATTTATTGAGGCTGTTCGTGAAACATATCGAAGCCTTAATTACTTAGTGTAATTTTCACCTGTGCATTCAAGTACGATAGAAATTAACACCTCACGCCTGCCAATTTCGTTACATTTGCAACCATGATTGACCACGCCACCATAGAAAGAATTATTGATGCTGCCGAAATTACAGAAGTGGTTTCCGACTTTGTAACACTGCGCCGCCGCGGGGTTAACCTGCTGGGATTGTGCCCTTTTCATAACGAAAAAACCCCGTCGTTTACCGTTTCGCCCGCCAAAGGAATTTTTAAATGTTTTGGCTGCGGAAAGGGAGGTAACTCGGTGAATTTCATTATGGAGCACGAAAACCTGACGTATCCCGAAGCGCTGAAATGGCTGGCAAAAAAATACCACATCGAAGTGGTGGAGCACGAAGATTCGGAAGAGGAAAAACAACTCAACGACGAACGCGAAAGCCTGATGATCGTGTCGGGGTTTGCGCAGAAATATTTTACCCGGTATTTATGGGAAGAAAATGAGGGCAGAACTATCGGCCTCAGCTATTTCCGCGAACGTAGTTTCAGGGACGACACACTGAAAAAGTTTGAAGTTGGATATGCCCCCGACGGCAAAACGCCATTTACAGATGCGGCCCAAAAAGAGGGCTACAAAATGGATTTCCTTGAAAAAACGGGGCTTTCAATCAAACGCGATGAATGGGTTCGCGACCGTTTTGCTGGTCGTGTGATATTCCCGATTCACAACCTTGCAGGCCGCGTAATTGCTTTTGGTGGCCGCATTCTCAAAGAAAACAAAGAAACAGCCAAATACCTCAACTCGCCCGAGTCGGAAATTTACCACAAGAGCAAAATTGTTTATGGTATTTTTCAGGCCAAACGCGAAATCTCAAAAACCGACAAGTGTTACCTTGTAGAGGGATACACCGATGTGCTTTCGATGCACCAGGCCGGAATCGAAAATGTGGTAGCCTCTTCAGGAACCGCGCTTACTGCCGACCAAATCAGGATGATTAAGCGGTTTACGCCCAACATCACCATTATTTACGATGGCGATGCAGCTGGAATAAAAGCGTCTCTTCGTGGAATCGACCTTGTTTTGGAAGAAGGCATGAATGTAAAAGTGCTGTTGCTGCCCGATGGCGACGACCCTGATTCGTTTGCCAAAAAAATGGGTGCTTCGGGTTTTGCCAATTACATACGCGAAAACGAAACCGATTTTATTCAGTTTAAAACTCGGTTACTTTTAAAAGATGCCGAAAACGACCCGGTTTCGAAAGCAAAACTAATAACCGATGTAATTCGTTCCGTAGCGGTTATCCCCGACCCAATCACCCGCTCGGTGTACATAAAAGCGTGCAGCAAACTGCTCGACGTAAACGAGGAATTGTTGTATTCCGAAGTTCAGAAACAGAAACGGAAGCAAAACGATGAACTTGTAAAAAACGAAATACGGATTGAAACGCGCAAAGCAGCTCCGCAAACACTGATTCCGCAAGTGATAAATCCTGCTGATCTGATTGAGGAAGAACTGGTTTTTTTGCGTTTTCTGCTCAAATTTGGCAAAACGCCGCTGTTTGAAATTGAAGGCGAAAATCCAAACGAACCCGAAACAATCACTGCCGGCGAATATATGGTTGGTGAAATAGAAAAAGACGACCTGATTTCGCAAAACGAACTTTTCAGGATAATTTTTACCGATGTGCAGCAAAACCTCGGAACGCCTGGTTTCGACCCGTGGAAACATTTTGTGAATCACCCGAACAGCAAAATCAGCCAGTTGGCCATCAACCTGCTTTCGGATAAATTTGTTGAAAGCAACATCTGGAAACGCGGCGGCGGCTACACCGAAAGCGAAGAAGATATTCTCGATTTGCTGGTTCCGAAGGTGATAAACGAATACAAGTCGCGAAAAATAAGAATGATGCTGACCGAAATTGAAGAAGAAATTAACAAGGCTTACCAGGCAAACAATTTCGACCGCGTGATTGACGAACAATCGAAATACATGAACCTGAAACGGGTGGAAAAAGAGCTGTCGGAAAAACTGGGAAACCGCACAATACACTGATAACAATGCGTACACTATTTATTGAAAACCGCGAAGAAATAAACCAAATAATCCGCTCGTGCAAAACCTGCTGGCTGGCCATGTCGGAAAATAATTTTCCGTATGTTCTGCCCATGAATTTTGCGTTGGACGACGATTCGGTAATTCTGCATTCGGCGCAAAGTGGCCGCATGTGGGAGACTTTAAAAAACAATCCGCAGGTTTGCATTAACTGGACTTTGGGAGAAGAAATTGCCTGGCAGGATGTAAAAGTAGGTTGCAGCTACCGGGTAAAATCGAAATCGGTTTTGGTGGAAGGCAAAGTTGAATTTATTGACGATTTTGATGAAAAAACCCGCTGTCTGCTGCTGCTGATGGCGCAATACAGCGACCGCGAGTTTAAATTCAGCCGCCCTGCGGTGGAAAACGTTGGAGTTCTGAAGGTAAGAATTGAAAAAATAGCTGCGAAAGAGTTTGGCGCAAAAGCAGTAACTCCGTGGAACCGTTAAAATATACGATATGATTTTTGTAACAGGCGGAACAGGACTGGTTGGAGCACATTTACTATACGAACTTACGCTGGCAGGGCACAAAGTAAAAGCACTGAAACGCGAAACGAGCAATTTGCAACAGGTTTTAAAAACATTCTCCTGTTACTCGCAAAACCCGAACGAGCTTTTTAACCATATCGAATGGGTAAATGGCGACATCCTCGATTATTTCGCCATGGAAAAAGTGCTCGAAGGTGTTACAGAAATTTACCATTGTGCAGCCATCGTTTCGTTCGACCCCAAAGAGCGTAAAAAAATGATTGCAAATAATGTGGAAGGCACAGCCAACCTGGTAAATGCCGCGATCGAAAACGAAGTCAGAAAAATTTGTCATGTAAGTTCGGTTGCCGCACTCGGGCAGCTCGAAAACGGGCAGCTGATTACCGAAGAAACCAACTGGGTGCCATCGAAAAAAGTATCGGGTTACTCCGAAAGCAAATTCTTTTCCGAAGCTGAAATCTGGCGTGGCATGGAAGAAGGACTGGATGCCGTTATTGTAAATCCTTCCATCATTCTGGGCCCGGCCAACTGGGAAACCGGCAGCGCAAAAATGTTTAAAACTGTTTGGGACGGAATGAAATTTTACACCAAAGGTGTTACAGGTTTTATTGATGTAAGAGATGTGGTGCAGGCTATGATATTGCTGATGCAGGACACCAACTTTGCAACGGCGAAAAACAACAGGTTTTTGTTGAGCTCTGAAAACATCAGTTATGGCAATGTGTTTTTTCGGATTGCTGATGCGCTTGGAAAACCCCGGCCAAAATATTTTGCTTCGAATGCTTTACTCGGATTGGTTTGGCGGGCAGCAAAAATGGCTGGAATATTTACCGGAAAATCACCGCTTATCACACGCGAAACAGCTGTGAATGCAAGCCGTGTGCGCAATTTCGACGGCAGTAAAATCACCCGTTTGTTTGGGTTTCAATACAATCCTGTTTCAGAAACAATCCAAAATACTTCGCGCATTTTTAATGCTGAAATCACGAAATCCTGATAATTTTTCATGCATTTTAAATGCTGAAAAAACTAACCCCGAATCAATGTAAATTAGTTAAGGACGATTTAAAAAGATGTTATTACAAACACCCTTCGACTACGCTCAGGGTGACGGTCAGACTGAGCGTAGTCGAAGTCTTTTTTTCACTAACTAAACGACATTAAATGGTAAATATTTTTTATCCATGAAAAACCAGCAGCGGCGTGTGCGTGTGGAAAACCATCTTCCGCGCCAGGCTCGGATTGAACAGCCTTGTAATCATATTCCGCTTGTGCGTGGTGAGCGAAAGAATGTCAATCTTTTCGCTTTTGATATAGTTTTCGAGCGATTGCAAAATATCGCCGCCCGAAATCAGACAACATTCAAACTCTATTTCTTTGTATTTCTCGTGCAAAACATCCTTCATCCCTTCCAGGCGGGCCACATCCCAGTTGTTGCCTTGCTCACGACCAACATGCACACATTTCAGTTTTATACCGAAAGGTTTTGTAATGTTTAGCAACATTTCGATGGAAGCAAAATCTTTTTCATCAAAATTGGTGGCATACAAAACATTTGAAAAACTGTTTAGTATTTTGTCGGGGGTGTCTTCAGGCACTATCAACACTGGAACTGCCGCGTTATACAGAATGTCGGCGGCAATACTACCCAGTGTTCCGTAAAGCGAAGTTTGTCCACCACTGCCCATCACAATCAGTTGCGACTGGTTTTTCTGTGCAAACGCCAGAATATCATTTTCGGGGTAACCCGATTTGATGATGTACTCGGGCGATACCGATTTCCATTTTTCCAGCCCGATTTCAGCAGCCATTTTATTTACAAACGTTTGAAACCCGGCATTGGCATTTTCATCTGAATACTCAAGTTTGGCAAGCAACGACGAGTCGTAAGCATAAATATCGCTGAACGGGATTGAATGAATAACGGGGTTGATGTAACAATGCATGAGGATAATTTTTGTTTTCAACTGCTCGGCAATGTTCACCGCCATTTTACAGGCTTTTTCACTGTGTACCGAAAAATCGACAGGCACAAGAATATGTGCATCTACTTTTTCAGATTGCAATTCTTCAAGAAACGGGCGGACTCCCAGCATTTCTTCAAGAATCGGGATTGCGCGCTCAATATCTTTTTCGAGGATTTTAACCTGAACTGTTGACGAGCCGGTGCCTTCGATTAAACTGATGCTGACAAGGTCGCACCCGATGTTTTCCGCATCGAAACGAAGTTTCAGAAACTGGGCTTTTGAGTAAGGAAGCGTTACGATTGTAATTAGTTTTTCTTCCATGGCTTTTTCGTTTTAAAGTTGTGGTTCTGTTTTATATTCGGTTGTAGCTGAATTAAGTTTCAATTTATGACTAAATATAAAAAAAGGACAGCAAAAAATTGCCGCCCTTCAGGTGTATTATTAATACTCCCCCAGGATTTTTACATCCCGAAAGTACTTTTAACCTTGTCAACAAAGTCGAGTTTTTCCCAGGTAAACAGTTCCACTTCTTTCGTAACCGTTGGGAAATATGACGACGTAAAAGTTTTCACCACTGTTTTTGGTTTTCGACCCATGTGACCGTATGCAGCTGTATCTTCGTAAATCGGATTGCGCAGTTTCAGTCTTTGTTCAATGGCTTTCGGGCGCATATCAAAAATCTGGTCAACCTTTTCAGCAATCTGGCTGTCGGTGAGGTTTACCTTCGATTTTCCGTAGGTATTTACAAAAATGTTCATCGGTTTTGCCACGCCAATGGCATACGAAACCTGAACAAGAATTTCGTCGGCAACACCTGCAGCCACCAGGTTTTTGGCAATGTGACGGGCAGCATAAGCCGCCGATCGGTCAACTTTCGATGGGTCTTTGCCCGAGAATGCGCCACCGCCGTGTGCGCCTTTTCCTCCGTAGGTATCCACAATAATTTTACGGCCGGTTAAACCAGTATCGCCGTGAGGCCCGCCAATTACGAATTTGCCTGTCGGGTTTACATGATAAACAATGTCGTTTCCGAACAAAGCCTGCACTCTTTCGGGCAGTTTTGCCTTTACTCTTGGAACAAGAATATTGATAACATCATCTTTGATTTTGGCCAACATTTCCTCGTCAGCTTTTAACTGAGCTGCTACCGAGTTGTTTTCCGGCTTTCCAAAATCGTCGTGTTGTGTTGAAACCACGATGGTATCGATTCGTGTGGGAACACCTTCTTCGCTGTATTCGATGGTTACCTGCGATTTTGAGTCGGGGCGCAGGTAGGTCATCACTTTTTCTTCGCGACGGATAACCGCCAGTTCAAGCAATAACTGGTGTGAAAGTTCGAGCGAAAGCGGCATAAAATTGTCGGTTTCGCGACTGGCGTAACCAAACATCATTCCCTGGTCGCCGGCGCCCTGGTTCATCGGGTCTTCGCGCACAACACCACGGTTGATGTCGGGACTTTGTTCGTGAATGGCAGAAAACACACCGCACGAATCGCCGTCGAAACGGTATTCAGCTTTTGTGTAACCGATGCGGTTGATTACCTCGCGGGCAACTTCCTGTACATCGATGTAGGTCTCGGTTTTAATTTCGCCGGCCAGCACAACCTGACCGGTGGTAACCAAAGTTTCGCAGGCTACTTTCGAGTTGGGGTCGAAAGCAAGAATTTTGTCCAGAATTGCATCTGAAATCTGGTCGGCCACTTTATCCGGATGTCCTTCGGATACCGATTCAGAAGTGAATAAATAACTCATAATCCCTAATTTTTAAGCTGAAAGAAATCAGCAAGTTAAACATTAAATAAAACTGCGGGATGCTCGATTGATGTTGAAAAATGCGATTGTTTTAGCGTTTTTTTCATGTGGTTGCAATCAATCTCAAATCTTTCCACGTAGCGGCGGCAAAAATACAATTCTTCGTTGAAATAAAAAAAGAGTTTTTTGAATTATTTTTCGGGTGTTGCTGTTTTTAACCACGATTACCAGTCGGAAGTTAAAAACTTCCGCACCCGTTTGAAATACACATTATCTATTTATTGATTTTGTGTCACCTCGTGAAACACACTTTCCAATTTTTGCTGCCTTTCGTTTAAAGTTAAAAGCACCAGTTGGTTTTTTACGGCAAATTCAAAAACAGCAGGTCGGATATCAGTTTCACCGTTTGATTCAATCTCCCAAAACTTTTCATTAAAAACAGCATTTTTCACACCCGGAATTGCAAGAATTTGTGCTGCTTTTACAGTTTCAGCAAACTCGGCAATCACCATTTGGTTACGGTTGATTTTGCCGCTTTTTATTTCATCAATCGCGCCGTCGGCCACAATTTTGCCACGGTTAATAATCACCACGCGGCTGCATACAGCTTCCACTTCCTGCATGATATGCGACGAAAGCATCACAGTTTTGTCGTGACTGATGCTACGGATTACCTGCCTGATTTCTTCAATCTGGTTGGGGTCGAGTCCGGTGGTGGGTTCGTCTAAAATCAGCACTGGCGGATTATGAATCAGCGCCTGGGCAAGCCCGACCCGCTGCCTGTAGCCTTTCGAGAGGGCACGTATTTTTTTGTGTTGTTCGTCTCCAAGTCCGGTGAGTTCAACCATTTCGGCAACACGCTGGTTTACATTTTTCAATTTATAAAGCCCGGCAGTGATTTCGAGAAATTCGCGTACATACAAATCGGTGTACAACGGGTTGTGTTCGGGCAGGTAACCAATATTTTTTCTGATTTCGAGATTTTTAGGCCCCGTTTTTTCGCCTTCAACAAATACTTCGCCAGCGTCGGCAGACAAAAATCCTGTAATAATTTTCATTAAAGTTGACTTCCCTGCACCGTTCGGACCCAAAAAACCGACTAATTCACCTTTTTTTATCGTAAAACTGACTTCGTCAAGCGCCCTTTGCGTTCCAAAAAATTTAGTTATCTGCTTAATTTCTACGCTCATACATTTATAACGGAAAACAAAAATAGTCTATTCTTTTTATATTTAAACCATTCGGCTAAATTTGCAATCGGCTATAGCAATTAACAGAATGAAAGATAGACATTTCAATTATATTGAGGATTTAACGCGTTACGAGAGACAAAACACGTGGGAAGTGAATATTGGCGGTGTTCCGGTGGGTGGTAACAACCCAATCCGTGTTCAGTCGATGACTGATACTGATACAAAAGATACCGAAGCCACGGTAGATCAGATTGTTCAACTTACAAAGGCCGGCGCTGCTTATGTAAGATTAACAGTGAAAGGCATTTACGATGCCGAAAACATGAAGAATATTAAAACTGAACTTGTTGCCCGCGGTTTTAACACACCGCTCATCGGCGATATTCATTTTAATCCGAAACTGGCCGAAATTGCTGCCAAAAGTATTTCTAAAGTCAGAATCAATCCGGGCAATTTTTACGATAAACGCGCCCTCTTCAAAAACAAGGTTTATTCTGACGATGAATACAAACAGGAACTGATAAAAATTGAAGAACAGTTTATTCCTTTCCTTGAAATGCTGCGTAAAACCGACACCGCGCTGCGGATTGGCACCAATCACGGCTCTCTTTCCGACAGGGTAATGAGCCGTTATGGAGATACTCCTTCGGGGATGGCCGAGTCGGTTCTGGAGTTTTTGCGCATCTGCAAAAAAGTTGATTTTAACAATGTTGTGGTTTCGATAAAATCCAGCAACACCCGGATAATGGTTTACACCGTAAGGTTGCTGAACTATAAAATGCGGCTCGAAGATATGATGTACCCCATTCACCTAGGTGTTACCGAAGCCGGCGAAGGTGAAGATGGCCGCATAAAATCGGCGGTGGGAATCGGCGCATTGCTGGCCGACGGCATTGGCGATACCATCAGGGTTTCGCTCACCGAAAGCCCGATTCGCGAGATTCCTGTAGCCGCTAAACTTGTCGATCATTTTAAATTACACCAGTTTCATCAGCCCATAACTGCGCCAATTGTAGGGCAAATTAATCCGTTTGAATACGAAAGGCGTTCAACACGGCCTGTACTGAATATGGGCGAAAAACAATTGCCGGTGGTAATTGCCGATTTGGGTGACCGCAACCTCAGCGAAATGATCCCAATTCGTGGCAAACTTATCCCCGATTATTTCCTTTTAGGAAATAAAATTTTAGACATCAAAGGCGAGGAATACCCGATTATTTCGCTTGAAGAGTATTTGTTTGAAAGCACCCGCTGGGGACGAATGAAATTTATCAGAACCGATAAAATGGAGTTCGACCGCTTTATGGACAAACACCCCGAAATTATTACCAAACTGAAACAAACCCGCAAAACCGTATTGATTCTCGAAAGTTTCAATAAAAATCCGATGGCCGAACTCCGTGCTTTCTTTATGACATTGGAAACACACATCTGGAAAGTGCCGGTGGTGTTGTACCGGAAATACAACGAAACCCTGCTCGAAGACCTGCAGATTAAAGCTGCTGCCGACCTCGGCTGTTTGCTTATTGATGGTTACGGCGATGGAATCTGCCTTTCGAACGAAAGCGAGAACATCACCTTTACCGAACTGAAAGACCTCAGTTTCGGCATTTTACAGGCCAGTCGTATGCGCATGTCGAAAACCGAATTTGTATCGTGTCCCGGTTGTGGCCGCACGCTTTTCGATTTACACGAGACAACACTTAAAATAAAAGCACATTTCAAACACCTCGACCACCTGAAAATCGGGATAATGGGTTGTGTGGTAAACGGCCCCGGAGAAATGGGCGATGTGGATTACGGTTTTGTTGGAACCGGCAGCAACAAAGTTGCATTGTACAAAGGATTACAACCGGTAAAACGCCACATCCTTTTCGAAAATGCAGTTGAAGAACTTGAACAACTCATCCGCGATAATGGCGACTGGAAAGATCCGGTTGAATAACTAAAATTTCATGGCAAAAACCTACTGGAAACCCGGTACTATCCTCTATCCGCTTCCGGCAGTAATGGTAAGTTGCGGCGAAACACCCGAAGAATACAATATTATTACCATTGCGTGGACGGGAACCATTAACAGCGATCCGCCAATGTGCTACATTTCGGTTCGGCCAGGCCGTCATTCCTACGAAATTATTAAGCGAACCGGCGAATTTGTAATTAACCTCACCACCGAAAAACTGGCAAAAGCCACCGACTGGTGCGGTTGTAATTCGGGCCGAAAATACAACAAATGGAAAGAAATGAACCTCACTCCTGCCCCGGCCAAAGTAGTAAAAGCACCCATCATTCTCGAATCGCCGGTGAATATTGAATGCAGGGTGAAAAACATTGTGGAACTGGGAACACACCACATGTTTGTTGCCGATGTGGTAAGCGTTTCGGTTGACGATGAATACCTGAACGAAGAACAGGCTTTTAATTTTGCAAAAGCCGCTCCGCTGGTTTACAGTCATGGCCATTATTACGGAATGGGCAAACGAATAGGCAAGTTTGGCTGGACAGTGGAAAAAAAGAAAAACAAACGAAAAGGCAAATAAAAATACCTCCTGAACATTCTTCCACCGGTTTTGTAATGATACAAACCGTGTTTTTACCAATGGTAACATGATTTAAAATTTGATACAGAAATGAGAAAAACTTTTATTACCGCATTAATTATGACGATGAGTTCAGTAATGACATTTGCACAAACCAACCCGTTGCTTGGCGATTTTAACACGCCACACCAAACTGCGCCTTTTGGCGAAATTAAAAACGAACATTTTATTCCGGCTTTTCAGGAAGCGATAAAACAGGGCGAAGCTGAAATTAATTTTATTGTCGGCAATTTGGGCAAACCCACTTTTGAAAACACCATTGCAACTCTCGATCGTTCGGGCCGGTTGCTTTCACGAACCGCTGGTATTTTCTTTAATCTGATGAGCACTGAAACCAGTGAGGAGTTGCAGCAAATTGCGCAGGAAGTATCCCCCATGCTCACCAAATTCCAGAACGACATCAACCTCAACCCGAAACTTTTCGAAAGGGTGAACTACCTCTATTACAACAGGGTGAATCTGAACCTCACTCCCGAACAATATACCCTGCTCGAAAACACCTATATGAATTTTGTTCAGAAGGGAGCTAAACTCAAAGATGACCAAAAGGAAAAATACCGTGCAATCAGCACCGAACTGGCCAGGTTGTCGCTTTCGTTCGACGAAAATGTGTTAAAGGAAACCAACAGCTACGAACTCCATATCACCGATAAAACCAAACTGGCCGGGTTACCCGAAAGTACACTCGAAGCTGCTGCTGCGCTGGCAAAAGAGAAAAATAAAACAGGCTGGGTTTTTACACTCGACATGCCCAGCTACCTTCCGTTTATGAAATATGCCGACAACCGCGACCTGCGCAGGGAAATGTACATTGCTTATGGTTCGAAAGCGTTTAAAGGCAACGAATTCGACAACCAGAACAATGTGGAACGCATTGCCGAACTCCGCATGGAAATGGCCAAATTACTGGGTTATAAAAATTATGCAGAATATGCTCTTGTACAACGCATGGCCACAAAACCCGAAAATGTGTACAAGCTGCTCGACGACTTGTACCAGGCTTCGTTTACAAAAGCGCAGACTGAAAAAGCCGAAGTTCAGGCTTATGCTGAAAAGAGCGGTTTTACCGGCGAAATCATGCCCTGGGACTGGGCCTACTACAGCGAAAAACTAAAGGTGGAGCAATTCAACCTGAACGATGAAATGTTGAAACCCTATTTCGAACTGAACAAGGTGATTGACGGGGTTTTTGGCCTGGCTACCAATTTGTATGGAATTACTTTTAAACCGGCACCGCAAATCCCAGTGTACAACAAAGAGGTAATTCCGTACGAGGTTTTTAATGCCGATGGTTCTTTTCTTTCAGTACTTTATACCGATTTTCACCCGCGTGCCGGCAAACAGGGCGGCGCCTGGATGAACGATTTTAAAGGCCAGTGGAAAGAGAAAGGCGTTGATTCGCGTCCGCAGGTTGTTATTGTGATGAATTTTACCAAACCTACAGCTACCAAGCCGGCGCTGCTTACTTTTGATGAGGTGGAAACTTTTTTGCACGAGTTTGGACACGCACTGCACGGAATGTTATCAAACAGCACCTATTCTTCGCTTTCAGGAACCAATGTTTACCGCGATTTTGTTGAACTGCCCTCGCAGATTATGGAAAACTGGGCAGTAGAAAAAGAGTTTCTCGACAGGTTTGCGGTGCATTATAAAACCGGCGCAAAAATTCCGGCCGAACTTGTAAAGAAAATTGTGGACGCCCAAAACTACCAGGCTGGTTATCTTTCTATCCGCCAGCTGAGTTTTAGTTATCTTGATATGGCATGGCACACGCTTCAGCAACCGTTTACCGGAAGCGTGAAATCCTTTGAGGAAAACGCCTGGTCGAAAACCCGCATTTTCCCGATAATTCCGGAGGTTTGCATGAGCGCTCAGTTTGGTCACCTGTTTGCCGGTGGCTACGCCGCAGGTTATTACAGCTACAAATGGGCCGAAGTTTTGGATGCTGACGCATTCAGTGTATTCAAAGAAAAAGGCTTGTTTAATAAAGAAGTGGCCAAATCCTTTCGCGAAAATATTCTCGAAAAAGGGGGGA
>DYSZ01000283.1 GCA_020726265.1 Draconibacterium orientale | reverse complement strand
TAAGTGTACTTTTAATTGCAAAAGGCTCAATTTCAACCCACTGGCCATTCTGCCAGTATTTACCTTTTTGTGTTATTTCGCGGATATTAATCTCAGGATTGAAATTGGTGGCAAAAGCTTTTCCGTGATCGCCACCGTTGCAATCAACGATATCGAGGTATTGAATTTCGTCGAAATGATGTTTTGCAGCATATGCCGTATAAATACTGGTTACACCGGGGTCGAAGCCGCAACCAAGTACTGCCATAATTCCTTTTTCTCTAAACCTTTCGTGATAAGCCCACTGCCAGCTATATTCAAATTTAGCAACATCTTTTGGTTCGTAATTGGCAGTATCCAAATAGTTTACGCCGGTTTCGAGACATGCGTCCATGATGGGCAGATCCTGGTAAGGAAGTGCAACATTGATGACCAGCTCGGGTTTAAACCTGTTGATCAGCGCTACCACTTCGGGTACATTATCGGCATTTACCTGTGCGGTTTGAATGCGGCCTTTCCCCACTTCGCGTGCAATGGTTTCGCATTTCGAAACGGTTCGGCTTGCAAGCAGTATTTCAGAAAAAACCTGCGGGATGTCGGCACATTTGCTCGCTACCACCCGTCCAACGCCACCTGCCCCAATAATCAGAACTTTGCTCATTTTTGTTTTTGTTTTGTTATTAAAACCTTAATTACTCTTGTTACGATTTAGCATCAGCAATTCGTAAATCAAGCACGACAAATTAAGCATTTTTTTTACGAATCGATTATGACAAAATACTAATTTAACCCCGCATCCCATTATCTGTTCCTGCTGGTTAATTTTATTCCTGAAAAAATAAATCTTTCAAAGAGCCTGTGAAATAGGTATATAAACAGTTTATCTTGTTTGATTTCAATGAAAACTGTAACTTAAAACTAAAGATGGGTTGAAGTTCGTATTGAATGGTTGGTTTGATAATTAATACATTCTTATGCGGCGTTTCATCTTTGAAATTATTACCCAAATTAATTCGGAAAAAATAGTTTATTTTGCCACACTTATAAATACTAATAATTCTTTATGATTACGTAGATGAAAAATACCTATTTTGATTTGATCGAGCAAAGCTTTTACTTTCCGCAGGAAGGCTTTGATTTAAGAGACGACAGCCTGACTTTTCACGGCATCTCTTTAAAATATCTGATTAAAAAGTACGGAACACCATTCAGATTTATATATCTTCCGAAGATCGGCGATCAAATAAAAAAGGCGCGTAATCTTTTCAATAAGGCAATCAAGAAAAACAATTACAAAGGCAATTATTTCTATTGTTATTGTACCAAGTGTAACCACTTTTCGCACGTGGTTAACGAGGCTTTAAAACAAAATGTAAACCTCGAAACATCATCGGCTTACGATATCGATCTTATTTTGAATTTGTATCGCGAAAAGAAAATCGACAAACACAGGGTAATCGTTCACAACGGTTATAAAACCGACGAGTACCTTGCCAAAATTCTTAATTTGCAGGAGATTGGGTTTAAAAACAACATCATCGTGCTTGACAGCATGAACGAGTTGACCCGCATTGAAAAGCTTGCCGGCGGAATTAAGGTAAAAGTCGGCATCAGAATGGCCATCAACGAAGAATCGCAGTCGTCTTACTATACTTCGCGACTTGGTATTAGGCATGCTGATATATTGAAATTCTACGCTGAGAAGTTAAAAGATAAAGATAATATTGAACTGAAAATGCTTCATTTCTTTGTCGATTCAGGAATTAAGGACAGCTTGTATTATTGGGGCGAATTTCAGAAAGCATTGAAACTCTATGTCGATTTGAAAAAGCAATGCGATACACTTGATGCTTTTAATCTTGGTGGTGGATTTCCGATTCGCAACCACCTTGGTTTCGAATACAATTACGAGTACATGATAAACGAAATTGTAACAATTATTAAGGAGACCTGTACCAACGAAAAAATCAAAGAACCTGATATTTATACCGAATTTGGCAGATATACAGTAGGAGAAAGTGGTGCAATCATTTTTGAAGTTCTCGAGCAAAAGCAGCAGAACGACACTGAAAGCTGGTACATCATCAACAACAGTTTGATGAATACAATTCCCGATGCCTGGTCGATTTTTGAGAAGTTTATTTTACTGCCAATCAACAAATGGAAAAACGAATACAAACGCGTTAATATTGGTGGAATCAGTTGCGACCATTCGGATTATTACAACTCGGAGGATTTAAACCAGGAAGTTCTTTTGCCAGCCTATCCCGAAGAAGATGAAGAGCCACTATATCTTGGATTTTTCCACACAGGTGCTTATCAGGATGCCATCAGCGGTTACGGTGGAATTAAACACTGTTTAATTCCTTCGCCAAAGC
>DYSZ01000282.1 GCA_020726265.1 Draconibacterium orientale | reverse complement strand
TTTTTTCAAAACGGTTCTGAATAACAATGTTCTGAGTAATAAATTTCAGGAATACAAGCAGTTAGACCTTTCGCAAATCAATAAGGAAGTGCTGAAAAGGTGGCAGGAAGATGATACTTTACTTAAAAGGAACCCACTATTTATTTAGCCAGTTCACTTGCTTTAACTTTAACAATTTTACCATTTCTTGATATTACAAGGTCGGAATCATCTTTTTGTTTTGATGCCAGCAAACGACTATAAGCCAATTCAATCCCCTTTATAATTTTTGTCCTTAAATCTTTTACGTTTTCCCTGTTCATAACTTTATAATTTTATTGAAAATGAATTGATTATGAATTTCAATGTTTTCTTTTTTGAATCCTTCTGCAATAATCTGAAAAGGAGGTTCTGAGTTATCAATAATTAACCAATAATCACAGATTGGGATATACAGTTTTGAAAGATTATTCATTCCTGAATTATATCTGCGATAAATTACGTTTTCCGGTATGTTGTGCCCTCCTGCAATTACCCTGTTCTTTACACGTTCAACAGCAAGCTCAGGAGAGTTAAGCCAAAAATAAACCAATGTTATTAAATAACCCTTTGCTTGCGCCTGTTTAATAAATTGAATATACGATTTTGTTGCTAATGTAGTCTCAAATGCAAAATCCACGTTATGGTTTGTTAAATCCTTAATCCGATTCAACATAATCCGGCCAGCTTCAATGGCTGCTGAATCTGGTTGAAATGGTGATAATCCCTTTGCAATCTCATCCGCATTTACAAACTCCCTGCAATTAAGCATATCGGGCAAAACAGAATAAGACGCAGTAGTTTTACCCGCTCCGTTACAACCCGATATGATATACAGATTTGCCACATGATAATTTTGTCCAAAGATAACGTTAATTTAGAAATCCGTTGTTCGGTTTTCCCCCTGAAAAAATTTCTATATTTGCGTACTTTTTTTTAAACGGTTCTGAATGATAATGTTATGAGTAATAAATTTCAGGAATACAAGCAGTTAGACCTTTCTCGGATTAATAAGGAAGTGCTGAAAAGATGGCAGGATGATGATACTTTTCACAAAAGTATATCAACCCGCGAGGGACATCCTACTTTTATTTTTTACGAAGGACCTCCTTCGGCCAACGGAATGCCGGGCATTCACCACGTGATGGCCCGCGCCATCAAAGATATTTTTTGCCGTTACAAAACCATGCAGGGTTTTCGGGTTCACCGCAAAGCCGGCTGGGACACACACGGTTTGCCGGTTGAACTGAGCGTTGAGAAAATGCTGAATATTACCAAAGACGACATCGGGAAAAAGATTTCGGTGGAAGAGTACAACAACGCCTGCCGTACCGAGGTTATGAAATACACCCGCGAGTGGGAAGAACTTACCCGCATTATGGGCTACTGGGTAAACATGGACGACCCGTATATTACCTATGACAACCGTTACATCGAAACTGTTTGGTGGCTGCTTAAACAGATTTATTCAAAAGGATTGCTGTACAAAGGCTACACAATTCAACCCTATTCACCCGCTGCCGGAACCGGGCTGAGCTCGCACGAACTTAACCAGCCGGGCTGTTACCGCGATGTTAAAGACACGACTGCTGTGGCACAGTTTAAAGCCATCAGAAACGGAAAGTCTGAATTTTTATTTGAAGGTGTTGAAACAGAATTGTTTTTCCTTGCCTGGACAACTACGCCGTGGACTTTGCCGTCGAACACAGCGCTTTGCGTTGGGCCAAGTATCAAATATGTGAAGGTGAGGACTTTTAATCCTTACTCGGCAGTTCCGGTTACTTTGATACTGGCAAAAGACCTGCTGGCTGCGCATTTCAAACCTGAAAACGAAGGTTTGCCATTCGATGATTTTAAACATGGCGACAAACATATTCCGTACAAAGTTTTGGCCGAATACACTGGCGAACAACTGAAAAGCGTTGATTATGAGCAACTGATAGAATGGGTGAAACCTGTGGGGCGTGCTTTTGAAGTGATTACCGGCGATTTTGTTACCACCGAAGACGGAACCGGAATTGTACACATTGCACCAACTTTTGGCGCTGATGACGACCGCGTGGCCAAACAAAATGGAATTGTGCCGCTTGTTGTTGTTGATGCCGAGGGTAAAAATCAGGCTTTGGTTGACAAAACAGGCCGTTTCTTTCTGATCGAAAATATGTTGCCTTCATTTGTCGAAACACTAGTGAATGTGCCGAAATACACTGAGTTTGCAGGTCGGTTTGTAAAAAATGAATACGACGGCGACCTTACCGAAAAGGATACGACCGTTGATATCGATCTTTCGGTAATGCTTAAACTCGAAAACAAAGCCTTCAAAATTGAAAAACATACCCACA
>DYSZ01000281.1 GCA_020726265.1 Draconibacterium orientale | reverse complement strand
TTCCTTAGCTTGCTTCTTCCTTATTAATTTTACATTCTTTGTTTCTTTTTTCTCCTTCACCCTTTGGCAGAAGGGTGGGATGGGGGCTTCTACAACATCGGGCTCACAATATGCGCCAATGATTCGCGCAATTTAAAACTCCACCGGCGTTTTTCCCATTCGTGCAGTTTTATTTCGCGGCTGTTTCGCAAATCGGCAATAAAATGGCGGAGCAATGCCCTTGCAAATTTTCGTTCATACACAAATGCATTGATTTCGAAGTTGGTTTCGAGGCTGCGGAAATCGAGATTTGTTGAACCCACCGACGAAAACACATCGTCAACAATCAGCGTTTTGCTGTGAATAAAACCCTTCTGGTAGAAATAGATTTTAATGCCGGCTTCAAGCAACTGCTCCACATACGAAAACGAGCACCATTTGGGAATTACAGCATCCGACTTTTCGGGAATAATAATCCGCACATCCACACCGCTGAGCGCCGAAGTTTTTAAAGCCGCAAGCAGGGATGCCGGTGGCATCAGGTAAGGCGAAGTGAGATAAACATATTTTTTGGCCCCGGCAATTGCCAGAAAAAATGCCTGTTCAATACTTTCCCAATCCGAATCGGGCCCGCTGGTGGTAATTTGCAGCGGAGTTCCTTCGGCTTCAGTTAAAGTTGGAAAGTACTCTTTCCCCGAGAGATTTTCGTTGATAACCAGAAACCAGTCGGCTGCAAAAACCACCTGTAATGTTGCCACGGCATCGCCTGTAATCTGTAAGTGTGTATCGCGCCACATACCAATCCCGTCAATACCTTCAACATACCTGTCGGCAATATTGATTCCCCCGGTAAAACCGGTTTTACCATCAACAATCAGAATTTTCCTGTGATTTCTGAAGTTCACCCGCGAGGTTAAACGCGGAAACCGTACTTCCATAAACGGGTAAATTTCAATTCCGCTTTCGCGCAAATCGTCAAAATACTTTTGTTTCAGACCCCAGCTTCCCACATCGTCAACAATAATCCTTACCGCAACTCCTTCGCTGCTTTTTTGCTTCAAAAGCGCAATCATTTTCCGCCCTATTTTGTCGTCTTCAAGTATATAATACTCAAGATGAATGTGATGGCTGGCACTTTTTATCGCTTTAAAAATTGCATCGAAAGTTTCTGTGCCATTATTCAGAATTTTACACTGATTGCCAGTGGTTAACAGTGAGTCGGAATTATTGAGCAGCAACCTGATGAGATTCTTTTTTTCAAGCACCTCGTCGCTTAAATTGGGTTGCGAATGTTCAATGGTGCGCAATTGTTTTACCGAAAGTTTCCTGATTTTACCCAGGCTCTTTATTCCACGGCGCGAAAAGAGCTTTTGTTTGCGGAATTCCTGCCCGAAAAAAAGATAGAAAACCAGACCAATGACAGGGATCAGGATTAGCACAAGAATCCATGCAATGGTTTTAAACGGCGAACGTTTTTCAAGAATAACCATCACCGCAACAGGAATGGCAGTAATAAGAAAAACAAGCGAGAAAATTTGCCAGAATACGCTCCAATTCATAGTTTCATGATGTAATACTTAACAATCAAATTTCAGCATTTTTAAAATCATAACCAATTTTGATTTGTTTTGTATTGAGTAAAGTAAAGATAAAATGCGGTTAATCAATGGATTTATAGTGTTGATTTTGTTCTTTTGGGCTTGCTCGGCACCCAAAGGTGTTGTAGAAGTTGAAAAGAATGAAGCAGTTGCAGCAACTGACAGCACAGAATATGAGTTGGTAACTTTCGATACAAAATTTGAAAGCTGGTATTTAATGCACAACAGCGCTGCGTTAACGCGGTCGCAATCGTATTACGAAAACTGGAATCGGCAATATCTTGCTGCCTGGAATTACAACGCCACACATCCATCGAAAAGCAACTTTTTTGACCCGATTACAGGGTACGAACCAGAGGTGGATTACGGAATTGAAATCAACCACAAACTGTTTTACTATTTTCAGTATGTTGAAAATGTGCTGAAAATTGAAATAATGCCCAACAGCCCAAAAGCGGTTCAGTTTTAACGGTTATTCCGGTAAATAAATAATTTATCGTCATCGAAGTTTTCGGTTTGAATCAGCGTTCCATCAATTTTTGGTGCCGGTGTTCCTTTTTCGAACCTTTTGTTTCCTACAAAACGAAAAACTTCATCCCACAAATTTTTGCTGATAAAACTGTCGAGGGTATTGCGGCCACCTTCAATAATCAGCGAAAGAATATTCCGTTGAAAAAGATAGTCAAGAATCTGTTTTTCAACATCTCTTTCAAAGTCGATTTTTACCAGTTCGAGGTTTTCTTTTGATTTGCTGATCAGCGAGTTAAACACAACTACAGGCACTTTATTCTCGAAA
>DYSZ01000105.1 GCA_020726265.1 Draconibacterium orientale | reverse complement strand
CCCGCAACTTGCTACAATTTATTACCCTGAAAAAAATACTCGCCGAATTAATGAAAATTTATGCCTGTCAGATTTTATTTGCAAAAAGTATTATATTTGCACCGCTTTTAAAGCAAACGGGAAATGGCCCTGTAGCTTAATGGATAGAGCATCTGACTACGGATCAGAAGGTTGGGGGTTCGAGTCTCTCCAGGGTCACAAAAAAGCCGCTAAAAGCGGCTTTTTTATTTTCTATGATTTTACAAATCTGGTTACTCATTTCTCAACAAAGTTTTGTCGAAGCCATCAAGTAACAACTCGCGTTTGTTTTTATCGTATTTAGAAAAGCCACGGTCGATAACGGTAAAGCCAGCAGGCTTAACAGTGCTTTTTATCGCCTGTACTTCTACTCCGGTAATGTTTTCGAGGGTTTTCTTTAACATCGCTTCATCTTTATTACCCAGAGGGATTGTCGAAAACAGATCGTCTTCAACTGCAATATCAGGGGCAAAACCATCTTTAAAATCGGTAACACCCTGTGAGTTGGCATATTTCAAAATAATCGGCTGAACACCCCAGTTGTCAATTGCCTTGTAATAGCTTATACTTTCGTAAAAATCTTCTGGTTTTAGCGTAATTGAAGCAGTGTATTTTCCATAAGTTGTTTCGCCAACAGTAGTTACAGTCATGTATGGTTTTAAGCCCGTAATCGTGAGTTCTGATGCCGATGCAGTTCCCTGCCCGGTAATTACCCAAAGCTTATTTAATCCCATTTTGTGCGGTACTGTATTGATAAAATTGATTCCAAGCTGATTATCGGCATCCTTACTTTCCCAGAAAGCCTGGTATTTATCATTCCATTGAAATTTCACCAGTGTTTTTTGCCCGTTTACTACATCCAGCGGAGCTAATGAACTGCAGAGGTGTTGAGCAGCATCCGTGCCTCCTCCTGGATTGTAACGTAAATCGAGAACAATATCGGTAACCTGATTGGCAATAAAGTATTGGATAACCGAATCGAGGCTGCTATTGTAATTGCCAATGTATTGCGCATAAAACAGGTATCCGATTTTTTTTCCGCCATGTTCAATGATATTGGTAAACTGCACCGGATTCAGGTTTAGTTCGAGAGCAGCCAGAGAAGCTGTTTTCGAATTGGTAATTCCCGAACCAGAAACATATTGACCGTATGTGCACGACAGGTTTGTGGCGGTGAGTAAATCCATGTAATTCGCATTCGTAATATTCGCATTGTTCATCTGGTAAATCAAATCGCCACGTTTAAAACCGGCAAGTGCAGCGGGGGTTTTCGGATATACATACTCAACGAGCGCAAATATGGTTTGTGTATCAGAAAAACGTCCGAAAGCAAGCGACCACCCGAATGATGTTTCTTTTCCCTCGAAACTTCCTTCAAGCGCTTTAATATCATCGGTTACAAACGACCACTTGTCTTCGTGAAACAGCAGCTTTTCAAAATAGGCTTCTGAATCGAACTCATATTTGATGTCGATTGATGGTAATTCTTTGTACCACAAATACACATCTTCCATTACATCTTTAAAAAACTGATTCACTTTTATGGTAAGTTCTGGAGCAGTTTCTTCTTCTGGTTCTGGTTCTGGTTCTGGTTTGTCACAGCCTGTGATTAACCCGGCAGTAAATACAAGCAGGATCAATAGATTCTTTATTGCTTTCCAATTATTTTCTGTTTTATACATGGTTTTAATTTTTTTGTGCGGTAAAAATAAGTGCTTTTTACTTTCCTTCTTCTTTCGGATATTCAATTCTTACGTGATAAATATTAATTAACTTATTTAACAAAGTTTCTTTAATAATGTTAATGTCGTTAAAGGTGAGTGCTGACTGATCGAGCTGATTTAGTTTTATCTTATCATTTATCATGCTGTCGATGAGGTCTTTGATGGTTTCGTAGTTTTTATCTTTCAAACTTCGTGATGCTGCTTCAATTCCATCAATCAGCATTACTACCGTCGCTTCCTTCGATTTAGGCAGCGGACCGGGATACACAAACGAATCTTCATCTACTTTTTCGCCGGGATTTTCCTGTCGTTGTTTTAAGAAAAAGTAATTTGCTTTTGTGGTGCCATGATGTGTTGCAATAAACTCAACAATAGGTTCAGGCAACTTGTATTTGTACGCCATTTTAACGCCGTTCCGAACATGGTCGATAATCACTTCAGCGCTTTTTAAATAACTCATTTCGTCGTGTGGGTTCATTCCCATCGATTGATTTTCGATAAAAAAGTTGGGTTTTGATATTTTTCCAATATCATGGTAAAGTGCTCCGGCCCTCACCAGAAATGGATTTCCGCCAATTTTAAGAATTACATCTTCGGCAAGATTGGCGATTTGTATTGAGTGTTGAAAAGTACCCGGTGCCTCTTCTGCCAGCTTTCGAAGCAGTGGCTGATTGCTGTCGGAAAGTTCGATAAGCGTGACATCAGAAACGAACCCGAACAGCTTTTCGAAGATAAATACGAGAGGGTAAACCAGCAAAATAAAAAGACTGCTGAGTGCAAACCAACGCAACATATTGAAATTGAATCCGCTGATTGTTCCCTCGTGTATCAGTGTTAAAGCCGAATACATAATCAAATAAGTGAGCATTACAAGCAACATTGCTTTAACAAGGTGAACCCTGCGGTGAATTTTATTCAGACTGAAAACAGCCACCACGCCAGCCGAAAACTGCACAAGAATAAATTCGAAATGGTTGGGCGCATAAAATCCGATGATTAGCGTGATTACAAACAACATAAAAATTGCAGTTCGCGAATCGAAAAAAGTGCGGATAATGATTGGGAAAATGGCAAGCGGTACAAGGTAAATGTGAAGTTTGGGAATGTTATTTACAAATATCGAAATAAACACCATTAACACCATAAAAAGCAACAGAAACGCAATTTTACGATGCTTGAACATTACATCCTGCCGATAGATAAACATAAATGTGATTGCCAGGCCAAGCATTGAAAGGATGAACAGAATTTTTCCCAGCGAAAGCATCAACGGGTTACTGATGGTATTGCTTTGTTGCCGGAAACTTGTTTTCAGTGATTCAAGTACCTGGAATTTTTCAATATCAACTACTTCGCCTTCAAGTATTATACGTTCGCCAGCCTGTACCATTCCGCGTGACGGCGAGATATTTACCGTTTTTTCCGCAATTTCCTTTTCTGTTGTTATCTTATCGTATTCAAGGTTCGATGTAATATATTTTTCGGGTGAAATATTTGACAACCAGTTTCTTTCAGCAGGTTTCTGGCCTATTATTTCATCGATTACTGCCGAAATCTGGTTGTAAGCTGTTTTTTCAGAATACAGTTTTTCGATTGCCACAGGCGTTACCACCGAACCAATCCGTCGCTTAATTTCGGTTTTCCCGTTGAGTTCAGGATACGATTCAATCCCGCGCTGCAAAATTCCTGTATGATAAATTTCGTTCAGATTTTTCTTGATAATCACTATAATGCGATTAACTTCCTGGTTGTCAGAGCCAGCAGCAGCACGCAGGTCGGTGCCCATTTTAGCCGAATTTCGCATCGACATTACCGTGTCGAAATGAAAATAGGGAATTACTTCCTGCAGCAGTTCGGCTTTCTCGTTTTCAATCTCGACCTCCGATTTCAGAATTGCAAAATCGAAAGGCGCCACAAGGTTTTCGTGTTGCCACGGAAATCCTTTCCTGTATTCATATTTAAATTTTGGGTTGCCGGGTAAAATAAAAAACAGCAATGCCGCGGTGCCCAAAATCAAAACCGACCAATAAATTATCAGGGGTATATGCTTCAAGTTCTTGTTCAAATCGTCCATGTTAATAGCGCTATGTTCACCAATATTACAGATATTCCGATATAAAACCACTGTTTAAAAGTATAAAAACAAAAAAATGCCAGGCATAATTTATAAAACCTAATTTTTCATAGTTTTGTGACTATCCGGTTAAAAAAATAAAATTAATAATTAATTCGAATGAACTACGGAATTTCCAATCTCAGTATCATTCCGGTACGCAAAGAACCATCAGAAAGAAGCGAAATGGTAACACAGATTTTGTTTGGCGAACATTTTGAAATTCGTGAACAAATGGTTGGATGGACTAATGTAAAACTGGAATATGATGACTATGAAGGTTGGGTTGATTCGAAAATGATTACTCCCATTCAGCAACGCTGGATGTCGCGCATGAAGCGAAGCCCGGGGGCTGTAACCACCGATATTATCAGCATTATTCCTGTGAATAACGAACAAAACCTGATGCTCGTTGCCGGAAGTACGTTACCTGTATGGCGCAGAAATCTCCGGAAATTTTCTATTGGAAAAGATAATTACCTGGCTGCGGGTGAAATTGCCTACGGAACAATCGAAAATCCGCGTGAATTACTCATAAAACAGGCGCTGAAATATTTTAATGCCCCTTATTTGTGGGGTGGACGAACACCTTTTGGTATCGACTGTAGCGGATTGACGCAGATTGTATATAAAATGATTGGTATAAAACTGCCGCGTGACGCCAGCGAACAGGTAAAACTCGGAACTGCAATGAGTTTTGTTGATGAAGCCGAACCGGGCGATCTTGCCTTTTTCGACGACGATGAAGGCCGGATTGTTCATGTTGGCATCATTTGGAAACGCAATAAAATTATTCATGCTTCAGGTAAAGTTCGTATCGATAATGTGGATCAGTTCGGAATTTTTAATATCGATACGCTGCGTTACACCCACAAAATGAGGGTGATGAAAAAGATAATCAAATAAATGGAACGCACTAAACTACTCATATTAATTGTTATTCTTGCAGTGGCTATTTACCTTGTAATCAAATACTGGAAAACAGGCAGGAAGAATTAACTCAGTGAATGTATGGGTTGCGTGATTTTTAATCGCGCAATTTTTTGTAAATCGTAGATCAGCGTTCGTTCATCGTTAATCAATATTCAAATGTACACATACCAATATCCGCGGGCAGCCCTCACAGTCGATGCAATTGTTTATGTAGTTGAACCAGAATCAATTTGGGTGTTGCTAATCAAACGCGGGAAAGACCCGTTTAAAGATAAGTGGGCGCTGCCCGGTGGTTTTATCGACATGGATGAAACGCTCGAAGAAGCTTGCAAACGGGAGCTTTTTGAGGAAACAGGCTTGAAAGTGGAAGCGATGATACAATTTAAAGCTTTCGATGCAATCAATCGCGACCCACGGCACCGCACCATTTCTGAGGTTTTTTCGGTTCAGTTAAACGAAAAGAAAACAGTGGCCGGTGGAGACGATGCAGCGCTTGCAGCATGGTTCCCCATCACTGAATTACCTGGACTTGCATTTGATCATCAGCTGATTTTGAAGCAGTTTTTTAATAAATAGATCATTGTTGTCCGGTTAAAAAGTAATTTAAAGAATAGATTCTTCACTTCATTTTATTACGTAGCCAATTACAGATTTTGGTTTCGGGACTTTGACTTTCTAAGTCAAAGCTATTTTGTCGGACTTAAAAAGTCCGACTCCCGTTACGAGGAATCTCATAAAATTAACCAGACAGTATTGATAAATAATCCAAAAAATTTCCCTGTTAGATCGATTTAAAGTAGTTATTCATAAACAAAAAGTAGTGATACCCGTTTTTGAACACTAAAAAGTTAATGCTCGATATTATCTTTGAGACATTTAAAATTCTATTATGCACGAAATACTTTTTTGGATTATCATCGCAATTCTTGTTCTCGATTTTCTGTTCGAAAAATACCTCGATTATCTTAACACCACGCGCTGGAGCGACAAACTTCCTGCTGAATTGGCTGGGATTTATGATGAGGAAAAATACAGCAAACAACAGGCCTACGAGTACGAAAATCACCGTTTCGGAATGATTTCAGGAACTTTCAGTTTTGTGGTTACATTGGCCATGTTTTTGTTTGCCGGGTTTGCTTTTGTCGATTCGCTTGTATGGGGTTTTACCGCAAACTCAATCCTTGCCGCGCTTCTTTTTTTCGGAATACTCCTGTTGGCATCAGACCTGCTGCAAACGCCTTTTGAAGTGTACGACACTTTTATAATTGAGGAAAAATATGGTTTTAACAAAACCACGCCAAAAACTTTTGTAGTCGATAAAATTAAGGGCTGGCTTTTGGGTGCCATTATTGGTGGCGGCTTGCTATCGTTTATCATTTTCATTTACCAGCTTACGCAAAACCTGTTCTGGATTTATGCCTGGCTGGTAGTTTCGGCATTTTCGGTTTTTATGCTGCTTTTTTATTCCAACCTTATTGTGCCATTGTTTAACAAACAAACCCCGCTGCCCGAGGGCGATCTACGCGAAACAATCCAAAAATTTTCAGAAAAGGTGGGATTTAAACTCAACAATATTTATGTGATTGATGGCTCAAAACGATCATCGAAAGCCAATGCCTATTTCACCGGTTTTGGAGCAAAAAAACGGATCGTTCTATACGACACGCTGATGAACGAAATGGAAATTGACGAAATTGTGGCCGTTCTGGCACACGAAATCGGTCATTACAAAAAGAAACACGTTTTGCACGGATTGATAATTTCGCTGCTGCACACCGGCGCTATTCTGTTTATTTTTTCGCTGCTTATCGGCACTGCGGAGTTGAGCAGGGCGTTGGGTGTTGAAACTCCCAATTTTCATATTGGTCTTGTGGCATTTGGCATTTTATATTCTCCTGTTTCGTTTGTGCTCGATATTTTTATGAATATGCTTTCGCGCAAAAATGAGTATGAAGCCGATGCATTTGCCGCACAACATTTTCAGCCTGGAGCGCTGGCTTCAGCGCTTAAAAAGCTTTCGGTAAATAACCTGAGCAACCTCACTCCACATCCTTTGTATGTGTTTTTTCACTATTCACACCCCACACTTTTGCAACGACTGGGAAATTTAAAGAAATTTGAGATTAACGAATGATGATTAACGATTTTGGATTGCAGAATATCCAACATCTTTGTATCATTAAAACAATTTTTACAAAAACTTCGGACTCCGGTCTCCGGACTTCAGACTATCTTTAAACCATGAAAGCAGAAATAATTACCATTGGCGACGAAATTTTAATCGGGCAGATTGTTGATACAAACTCTGCCTGGATGGCTGAACAATTTAATATTCATGGCATTGAAATTTACCAGATTACCTCGGTCCACGATAGCCGTGAACACATTCTCGAAGCGTTAAAAAATGCAGTAGGAAAAGTTGATCTTGTGGTTGTGACAGGTGGACTGGGCCCCACAAAAGACGATATCACAAAAAAAACTTTGTGCGAATTTTTTGGGTCTGAACTCGTGATGCACGAACCAACACTCGAACACATTAAAAACCGTTTTGTAAAACGAAATATCGACATCAACAAACTTAATCGTGATCAGGCGCTTGTGCCCGACAACAGCACTGTTTTGTTCAATCTGTTGGGCAGCGCACCCGGTTTGTGGTTCGAATCGAACAATACAATTTTTGTTTCGTTACCCGGTGTTCCTTTCGAAATGAAATACCTGGTTGAAAACGAGGTTTTGCCAAGGTTGGTGAAAATCGGGAAAACAAAAGCGATTTACCACAAAACCATTCTCACACAAGGAATTCCTGAGTCGATGCTGGCCATGAAGATTGAGGATTTTGAGAACAATCTGCCTGCAAATGTAAAACTGGCATATCTTCCCAGCCCAATGGCTGTTCGATTGCGGCTTTCGGCAATGGGAACCGATAAAACTGAGCTCGAAAAACTTGTGGAAACTGAGGTTATAAAACTACAACAAATCATTCCCGATGCCATTTATGGCTATGGCAACGAAACCATGGCCGAGGGCATCGGAAAGCTGCTTGTTTCATCTCGCAAAACGTTGGGTGTAACAGAGAGTTGCACCGGCGGTTTTATTTCACACCTCATTACATCGGTGCCAGGTTGTTCGGCCTGGTACAAAGGATCGGTTATTGCGTATGCCAACGAAGTAAAGCAAAATGTGCTTGGCGTTCAGACTGAAACGCTTGAGAAATTTGGAGCAGTGAGTGAAGAAACAGCCCGTGAAATGGCTGCCGGAGCAAGAAAAGTGCTGCATGTTAATTTTGCCGTTGCTACCACAGGTATTGCCGGCCCCGATGGTGGGACACCCGATAAACCTGTGGGTACGGTTTGGATTGCAGTTGCCGGACTAAATGCTACTGTTACCCAAAAGTTTGTTTTTGGCGACAACCGCGAGCGGAATATTTTGCGCTCGGGACAAACTGCTTTACAATTTTTGCGACAGATAATTTTGGAGGAATCAGCGCGTTAAATTAATAAGTATGAAATATCCATAAGCGTAAAATAATCATACACATTGTACATGAATAGTTGATTATCAGGCAATTAAATAAATTATATACAGATGAAAAAGCTCATTATCATTATAATCGCAGTGTTGGTTTTGTTACTGGCTTCGCTGTTTGTGCTGCCTGTAATTTTTAAACCCCGAATGGTTAAGGCGGTAAAATCGACCATTAATAAGCAGGTAAATGCCAATGTTGAATTTGCCGACCTTAAAATTTCGCTGTTTCGCAATTTTCCGAAAGCCACGCTGGTTTTAGAGCAGGTGGCAATCACAGGGAAAGGTGATTTTATCGGCGACACGCTGTTTCACGCTGCTTCGGTCAATGCTTCCATGAACCTGTTTTCAGTGTTAAAAAGTTCGGGGCGGGGAATCGAAAAAATTGTGATTGAACAACCGCTGCTGAACTTACTGGTCAACAGCAATGAAAAGGCTAACTGGGATATCACTTTCCCGGAAAGTCAGGGAGAAGTTGCCACTGAAACCTCAGCAACGGAACCGGAAAAACCGTTCGAAATCAGGCTTGAGAAAATCGTAATCAACGATGGACGTCTGGTTTACAAAGATGTGCCCGCCGAATTGAATTTGGGGCTGAGCGGAATTAACCTGGCACTCGGCGGCAAAATGTATGGCACAGAAACCACGCTGAATGTGATTGGTAATGCCAGCGATTTTCAAGTGGAATACGGCAGTGTACAATACATCTCGAAAGTAGTGCTCCAAACAAAATCGGTGTTGGCAGTAGATTACGAAACTATGAAAATTGCCATCACCGAAAACGAACTGCTTGTAAACCGGTTGCCGCTGCAACTTACCGGAACCATAGAAATGCCCACCGACAGCCAGTTGTATAACCTGCAGTTTGCCACCAAATCATCGGATTTTGAAAATTTTATGGCACTCGTTCCGGCTGAATACTCAGGTTATCTTGAAAACCTGAAAACAAGCGGCTCGGCTACTATTTCGGGTAGTTTTAAAGGGCTTTGGTTCGAAGAAATTTATCCCGGAATCATCGTAAAAATTCAGGTTGAAAACGGAACCGTGCAGTACAAGGATTTTCAGGAGAAAATTGAAAAAATAAGCGGTTTAATTTCGGTGGAGAAACCACAGGGAACGCTTGATTTAACAGAACTGAATATTTCAGGACTTCATGCGGAAATAAAACGGAACCCGATTGATTTTGCATTGAAAATGAAGCAATTGATGACCGACCCGCAGTTTGAAGGTACGCTGGTTGGCAAAATCAACTTTACCGATATTAAAGAAGTTTTAAAAGCCGACAGTATGAATCTGTCAGGATTGATTGATGCAAACCTCAGATTTAATGGTGTTTATTCTGATGTCGAAAAAGGCAGCTACGAAAAAATTAAAGCCGAAGGAACAGTAAACATGCACAATTTTATGTATAGTTCAACTGATTTATCGCAGGAGGTTCAAGTTGAGACAGGGAAGCTGGAATTTTCTCCGGTAGCAATTCAACTGAAGCAATTGGATATGAAAGTAGGTGAAAGCGATTTCAGCCTGAGCGGACAGGTGAAAGATTACCTGAGTTATTTTTTCAGCAAGGGTGTTTTGAAGGGCGATTTGCAACTGCAATCTGACTTTGTAAATATGCAGCAATTGATGCAGTTGCAAAATGAGCCGGTCGCAAACCCGGTTGCAAAACAGCCCGTGAAACAGGAAGCTGAACAAGCAGGCACTTCAACAACAAAAAAAACACTGGCTTTTGATGTACCTACGAACATCAGTTTTACCTTCCGGTCGGCCATTCAACGTGCAGTTCTTGATAACCTTGAAGTGAAAGATATTAACGGACTGATCACCGTTGCCGATGGCAAACTTTCGCTCAGCGGACTGGCAATGAAAACGCTTGGCGGCGATTTGAAAGTTACGGGTTCATACAAAAACACACCACAAAACCAGCCGCTTTTCGATTTCACTTTCGATATCAACAAGTTTGATATTCCATCCACTTTCCGCACATTCAGCGGCATTCAGCAATTTGCGCCGGTGTTGGGGCAAAGCGAAGGCCGGTTGAGCACAGCGTGTGAAATGAGTGGTCAATTGCGACCCGACCTGAAAATGATTCCGGGTTCGGTTAATGGAAATGCGATGATTTCGACCTTCGGGTTAAAGATTATTGAATCACAGGTTTTTAAGGAGTTAAAGTCGGTAATCAACCCGTCGTTGTTACAAAATGTGGCCATCGACGATTTTAAAAGCTTAGTGACAATAGCTGATGGCAACATTGACTTGAAACCGTTTAAAACCCGGGTTGCCGGACAGGAAACCACAGTGGCAGCAACGTTGAGTGTCGAAGAAATTCTGAATATGAAAATGAATTTTATTATCAACCGCGAGGCTTTCGGACAGGATATCAAAAACATTCTGAGTGCCATTCCTGGCAACGACAAAATTCAGCAACTGCCGGCTGGTGTGATGTTAACCGGGCCGGTGGGCAAACCTGCTGTAAAACTTGATTTAACCGAAGCCAAAGAGGTGGTAGCAAAAGCTGCAAAAGGCGAAATTCAGAATTCGCTTAACAAACTAGGAAAAGGATTGAAAGATTTGCTCGGTAAGTAATTTGATTTTAAAACAGGTTTTATTTGCATTTTTTCGCTGCTTTGAATAATTACAAATCGATACATTTGCAACCAGACACCATAGACATTTTATAAATGATAGAGAATAAAGTTGTGATTATCACCGGGGCATCTTCCGGTATCGGAAAATCGCTCGCTGAATTATACATTTCGAAAGGCTGGCGTCTGGTTTTGGCTGCGCGTAGAATTGAGCGCTTGCTCGAATTTGAAAAGGAACATCCTGACGCTAAAATTCTTTCAGTAAAAACTGATGTTTCGGTTGAGGCAGATTGCAGCAATTTGGTTGAAAAAGCGATTGAGAAATTTGGCCGGATTGATGTATTAATTAATAACGCTGGCATTTCGATGCGCGCCACTTTCGACCAAGTTGATGTGGAAGTACTACAAAGACTAATGGACGTAAATTATTGGGGAACAGTGTATTGTTCGAAATTTGCAATTCCCCATCTTGAAAAACAAAATGGTTCGCTGGTGGGTGTGATTTCGGTGGGCGGATATATCGGATTGCCCGGACGAACCGGCTATTCAGCTTCGAAGTTTGCTGTGAGGGGATTTTTAGATACTATTCGGATTGAATATATGAAAACAGGGTTGCATGTTTTGGTGGCAGCGCCTGGTTTTACGGCTTCCGAAATACGGAAAAACGCACTCACAGCCGATGGAACTTTGCAAGGCGAAACCCCCCGAGATGAAAGTAAAATGATGTCGTCGGAGGAGTGTGCAAAGCGGATTGTGCGTGCAGTGGACAGACGAAGAAGGAAAATTATCATCAACTTTGTGGATGGCCAATTGGTGGTTTTTGTGGCTAAACTTTGGGCCGACCTTGTCGATCGCGCGCTTTACCGGGTTTTTGCCAAAGAACCAAAGTCGCCGTTAAAGTAGTTTATGCAGTCAATCGTTTAATTTTGAAACTGATTATCCGCAATCATACAGGTCATAAAAATTAATCTTAATAACAGTTTGAAAATGAAAGTTTTCTTATTTTTCACTCACCCTGATTCGTCTGCCGCCGAATCGTCTCTCTCTGCTAGTGGAGAGGGAGAAGAGGGTGAGTCAATTTTACAAGCGAAAAATTTACTGGTATGATAACGGATGAACAGCATTTTGAATTTATAATTTCTCATTTTTAATTGAACAGACATGGAAGAATTAGCACCAGGAACCCGCGTTGATCACCCACGCTACGGTGAAGGAATTGTGAGTAAAAACAACCTTACCGCTTATGAAATATTCTTTGAAAAAGGCGGCAAAATGGAAATCACAAAACGAAATACCGATTTGTCGGTAATCGAAAAAGGCCCGGAAATGCCCAAAAATGGTATTTCGGTTAAAGAGATTGAAAAGGTAATGTGTTATGTATTGGATAAATACGCCTCGCTGAACGAAGTGGTGCCGCTGGGCGAAAAATGGATTGGTGGGACAATGCTGTTGCAACCGGCCAACAAATCGCTTCAGCCCAAGGAAATTCCGGTTGAAGTTTTCTTTCATAAAATAGTAATGCTTCGCGACCGTTTGCGGGTGCTCGAACAAAATATTAACAGCCACGCAGTACTCACCGACGTGGAAAAAGTTGATTTACAGCAGTACATCACCCGGATTTACGGCTCACTGACCACATTTAATATTCTTTTTAACGACAAGGAAGACTACTTTGTAGGCGCAAAAACCAAATAAAACCAACTGATATGAGAACATTTTTCTTTATAATTTCTTTCCTTTCCGTTTCGGTCAGCCTTTATGCTCAGGACATTACGCTGAAAGTGTGGCCAAACGGCGCACCCAACGATAATGGCATGAAACTGCCCGAAGAGAAATACGACGGAGTTCGGGTTCGCAATGTTTCGGAAGCCGAAATGTATGTTTATTTACCCGAAAATGGCATTAATACTGGCGCAGCTGTAGTTATTTGTCCTGGAGGAGGTTACTGGATTGAAGCCATGGACCACGAAGGGTTTCATATTGCTGAATGGGTGAAATCAAAGGGA
>DYSZ01000280.1 GCA_020726265.1 Draconibacterium orientale | reverse complement strand
GAATATTAACAAATGAGAAAATTTTTACTATTTTCGGCAGCCCTGCTACTGACGGCTGAAAGTGTCGTATCACAAACAATAGTGAGCACCGAAGTTGAAAATAAAAAAGTGGTTTTAGAAGAATTCACAGGAATTCATTGCGGCTATTGCCCGCAAGGACATGCCATTGCGCAGTCGATACAAAACGCACACCCGGAAGACGTTTTTTTAATAAACATTCATACCGGCTCATATTCAACACCCGGTACGGGAGAACCAGATTTCAGAACGAGTTACGGTACCGCTATTTCCGGACAATCCGGACTGACAGGGTATCCGGCAGGCACTGTAAATCGGCATTTATTCAGCGGTCTTTCACAAGGTTCGGGAACCGCTATGAGCCGAGACAAATGGACAAGTGCTTCAAATCAAACTCTGGCAATGCAAGCCGGCGTAAATGTCGGTATTGAATCGGATATAAATGCTCAGACACGAGAACTGACCGTCCATGTTGAAGTGTATTACACTGCTGATAACAGCCAGACAAAAAACTACTTAAATGTAGCATTACTACAAAACAACACACTCGGACCGCAATCCGGAGGAAATATGGGTAATGAGTACGTTCACATGCACCGACTAGTTGAACTCATAACAGGAACTTGGGGCGAAGAAATTACAACAACAACAACAGGTTCTTTTATTGACAAAACATACACATACACCATTCCGGAAGGCTATCGTAGTATTCCGGCGGTAATTGAAGATTTAAAAATAGTAGCATTCGTAACCGAAACCCGCCAGGAAATTGCAAATGCAGCAGGTTGTGTTCCTACTTTTTCTAATTTTGAAAATCAAAATGATGCCTCAATAATCAAAATTGAAACACCTAAAACAATTTGCGGAGACATGATAGCACCGGAAGTTACCATACAAAATATGGGAGAGCAACCCTTGACGGAACTCATAATCGAATACTCACTCAACAGCGGCGCTGTACACAGCTATTCTTGGAGTGGTGAGATAAGTTCGCTTCACAAAGAGGTCATTTTACTTCCGGAAGTTCAATTTGAGCCTGCTGATGTTAATTCAGTTGCCGTTCTGTTGCCCACAGATGATAATACCAATAACAACCTGCTTAACATCGAAGTACAACGTTCGGTGGAAAGCACAACAACGGTTAGTTTGAGCATTTATACGGATGCCTATCCCGATGAACTATCATGGTCGGTAAAAAACTCTTCGGGGTACGTAATGTACAGCGGCTCGGGTTACGCAACAGGCTCGCGTATCCACATTGACCAAACGTTTGCGCTTCCTGATGATTGCTACACTTTTGAGGTCACCGATTCATACGGAGACGGTATCAATTACAATGTTTCAAACTCATACCTTTATCTTACTGATTCCGAAGAGTTTAATCTTATGACATACCCAACAGGAGCATACGGTGCCGGGGACATCGTTCATTTCAGCACTAAAACTGCTTCTTCAATTTCCCAAAACACTGAAAACTCGATAAAATTATATCCGAATCCGACATCGGACAACCTCTATTTTCCGCACCCCGATTTCAGAAGTGCACAGCTCTTCGATGTATCCGGACGTTTGCTGACAACAACAGACAAATCGGAAATCGACGTTCGGTCTTACCCCAACGGTGTTTATTTTATTAAAATAAATTTGGGTGGGACACATACTGTAGAATCATTTAATGTTTCAAAATAAATCTCATACACAAATGAAACAAATTATAAGTTTATGTTTATCAGTTTTTTTGGCGACAACGCTACAAAGTCAAATCATTGTCAGCGACTGGTCAGGAAAACTCCTTTCGGGTACAACAAGCGTTCTGCCTGTATCTCAAAGCTATGAAGCTTACAATTTCTCAATACAAAATGCCGGCAGTAATGCCGGTAATTTTATCGTTGAAGTTACCGATTTTAATAGACCTGAAAACACAGACCTGCAATTTTGTATCGGAAATTGTTTTAACCTTGAAGAAACGACAAATCTTCCTCTGCAAATCGGAACGCCGCTTAGTATAGCAGCCGGAGATACTTACGGCGAAGAAGGTAACCATGACGATGAATTAGCAGATGTTTTGTATTTTCCGGACGGCGAAGTCGGACAAGCATTCATTACATTTCGCATTTATCAACAAGGCAACGAAGCTAATTCAACAACAATTACGTTAGATAATACCGTTACAGGTTTATCAAAAATAGGAAGCTCTCCCCTACTCTACCCTAATCCGGCAAGTAACTCCGTGATGGTTTCAAGTGATACCGATTTTGACTTCGTTATTCTCACAAACATTTCCGGACAAATCGTAAAAACGACAACCGAACACAAAATTTCAGTCGCTGATTTAGAAAACGGACTGTATTTTTACACTATTTTCGATAAAAATTCAAAATCAAA
>DYSZ01000104.1 GCA_020726265.1 Draconibacterium orientale | reverse complement strand
CTCACCCTCAGAGTTATTACCTTACCAGGGTTGCAAATCCTGATTTTCCGGGTATTGCCAGGTTTTATCGACAATTGGAAGTTCCTGATGCATTGCATGTTCATTTTAACGGAGCCGGGGAAAATTTAGCTGCCGGAAAATACAATGATGGTTCTCATGAAATTAGAGCTGTTTTAGCTGCACGACTTGCCGATGGGATGAAACGAGCATGGGATTTATACAATCCCATTGAAATAGATTCGGATGATTTGGATTGGAAGACTGAGCCAGTTTCATTGCACCCGGCTAAAGGTGTTGCTGAAGAGATCCCCTCGCTGGCGCAAATTTGTAATTTGTGTCTTGCCTCAGATTGCAAAAATTCAGAACTATTTTCTGAAGGTAACACATTAACTATACCCGCATCAAACATAGTTTGCAATTTTATCGAATAGCGTACAGGTTGCAACCCTGCGCGAACGGGGGGGAATGATGATTTTCTTTTTCAAACTTACCAACAAAGGCTAGCTATATGTAGTTTCTGGTGTTTCATCAATAACCCTTCCTGATTTTGAGTCTGTTTTTCTTAATTCATTTTTGATTTTCTGTCTTTTTTTTTTGTGTGTCTGTTTCGCCATAAAAGTAAACACAATCAGTCACTTATGTAATACTGCTTTGCAAAATATTTTTTAATATTTCTGCACCGTAATTTTCCATTCGATGCGGGTGGTTTGGGTAAACTGCAGGTCGATGCGAAGCAGGTTGGGGTCGGTTTGCCGGATGGAATATAGCGGGTTGGTTTCGTAAATTTTGCTGTCGCGCGGTTGCCAGACGTAACCGTCTGGTAGGTAAACAAATACGCTGTGTGCGCTGCCTTCTGACCCCAGAGAGGTGGCAGTGAGGGTTTGGGTGGCGGCATCGTAGTTTTCGGCAGCCAGTTCCACCGCGCCCATTTTTATATGGCGGCTGGTGCCAATAATCTGTGGTACGCCGGTTTTGGGTCGCAGCGAGAACAGCGCCACACTCGCGGGATTTACTGGCACCTGCATTGTGCCGGTTACTTCGCCCGCAAAGCGCTGGTTCCAGAAATCAAACGTCAGGTAAGTTTTCCCGTCATCCAACTGCAACTCCTTCACAGCTCCCAATCCTCCCCCCACCGGGCGGATAAGAGGGGGGCTGTTGGGTTTTGGTCTTTCCGTATTAAAAAACGCCGCTACCTGCCAGCTACCAAACGGGCGTTCAATATTGCTGGTAAAAATGGTTTGCGAGTCATTTTCAGCAAGGTCGGCCGCGATGGCATTTTCGGGTGTTGAGGGGAAAATCTTTTTCAGTATTTCGAGTTTGCCGGCACCAAGGTTCATCAGCCTGTCGCCCGACATGATATTGCCGCCGCTGAGGCCAATGAGCGTGGCTGCTGCCTGTGCCTCGTGTTCGGTCAGTAGGTCGGTGCACACATGGTCGATGTCGTTTGTCCAGGTTTTGTTGTTGAAAAACCCGCGCTTTCCGGCAGCCCCCGCGCTGCTGGAGTTTCCGCGGAAATACTGTGACCACGCGTTGTCGGAGTTGCCATAATTCTGGTCGTATTCAACGCGCATGCTGTTGATGTACCCGCCCGAAACCTGCCCCGGACCGCAATCGAGAATGTGGCAGTTTTCGCCTGCCGTCTGTCGCATGATTTCCATGGCACGGCGGTACACCTGCGCGGGCGATGCGCCCGGGTTGTAAAACTGCTGCGCCGAGAAAACCGTCCACGCCACAAAATCCACTTTTATCATCTCAAAACCCCAGTGGTTGGCAATGGTGTCGATGAGGGTGGTGTACCACTTTTCGGCGTCGGGGAGCGTAAGGTCGAGACAGTAGCGTTTGGGTGTTTCGGTGCGGTACCAGTCGGTGTTTTCCGACGGCCATGGCCCGATGCGCACGGGTACGCCGTTTTTGTCCTTCAACAGCCAGTCGGGGTGGTTTTTATACACGGTTGCGTTTTCGGCAATCACAAACGGGGCAATCCAGATTCCCGGTTTCAACCCGAGGTTTTTGATGCTGTCGCAGAGCCATTTCAGTCCGTGCGGAAAGCGCCGGTTACCCTGCCAGTCGCCGTGTGTGGTCTGGAATCCTTCGTCAATCTGGATGTATTCGAGCCCGAAAGGTTTCAGGTTTTTCGCGGCAAAAACGGCATTTTCGAGAATCTCGTTTTCGCTGAAAACATCCATCGTGTAAAACCAGTTGCACCAGCCGTTCACGGCGCTGCACACGGGGTTGTTCATTTTTTCCTGCATCAGCGAGGCGTAGGTTTTGTTCACCCTGTACACATTTTCGCCGGTTAGCAGTACCAACTGGTCGGAGCTGATTTCCCGGCCTGGTTTCAGCATAAAACCCGGGTTCAGTACCGACTCGGCCACCAGCGAAAACTGATTGCCGTCGTGTTTAAGCACCTGCAAACGCCCGAGCGTGTTGGCATTGAGATGGTAGCCTGCCGTGAGCGCCGGGGTTTTTGTATTGCTGAAAAGCGAGAGGTTCCACCAGCTTTGGGCGGTAAGCGGACTGGCGGTGAGCAGTGTGTCGCCCATCACACCGCCTTTGGTTTCGCCATACGGTTCAGGTCGCACCCACGGTTGGGCAAGATCCTGAATATTTCCGGCGTCATAATACATCGCGCCGTTGGTGAGGCATTTTTCTGCGTTGCCAAAATACAGGATGCCGCCGTTTTGTTGTACCAGCCGCAAGGGTTCGAGGCTGCGGATGTTGATGTCTGTGACCGAAATATTCTGGTAAATCACCTCAAAACCAATGGCCGAGCAGTTATTGAAAAGTGTGATTTGCTGGGTGAAATTGAGTTTCCGGTTTTTGTCGATTCCGTGTATCACCAGCATTGGATTTCCGTTTTCATCAGTGGTTTGAGTGATTCTGTACCGGTAGTTCCGGCTGCCGGAAGTGTAAAGATTACCGGCGGGCAAAACAGCATTTACTGCCCCGGCAAACAGCGGTTCTCCTGAAATTACGGCAGCTGAAAGCTGCCCTGTCTTTTTGTCGAACAGCACTGAGTAAATGCTGTTGCTGATTTGCTGTGCCTTTGCCGAAAACAGCAGGAGGACGAGCATTGCAAGAATGGCCGGTTTCTTCATTTGATTCGTTTTTTGGTCGGGATTAAAAGTAGGGAAATTTTCGTTGCAGGTTACAGGTTGCGCCCGCCTGAACGAATTCATTCGGGCAGGGGTTACGGGTTTCGGGAGAAGATTCTCGATTCTGGATTCTTGATGTAATCTCACTCCCTGAATGGAATAAATCAATTTGATAAATTCTTATCAATATGATAGTTTTTTTTAACCAGGCCAGATTTTTAACATTCTTGATTTCAACCGGATAACCCAAAACTGGCAAAGTGGCATCTCGTTTGGTCTTCCGGTTCCCTGAATAATTTAAATATGAAAAGTATGAATACTAAAAGATTGCTTATTCCGGGAATGTTAATGCTGTCATCTGTATTTTTTATACAATGTGCAAAAGATGATGATACAACTCCCTCGGATGGAGCTAAAGGGCAGTTAACAATGAGAATAACTGATGCGCCGTCAGACGATGCCGATGTTAAAGGGACTTTTGTTACCATTTCGGAAGTAAAAATTGATGGAAAAACTGTGGAAGGTTTTACCAAACAGACCATTGAAATTTCAGCTTATAAGAATGGTAATGCAAAACTGCTGTACGACGGTGAGGTTGAAGCTAAGGCGCATAGTTCTGTAACATTAGTGATGGATTACGAATCGGATGCGTCGGGGAATTCACCCGGATGTTATGTGTTGACCAACAATAAACAGAAACACCGCTTGGCAGCCACGTCTGAAGCAAAAGGTGAAATCAGTTTATCGAAAGCGTTTGTGGTTGAGGAGAATTCAAATACCGAATTGGTCATTGATTTTGATCTTAGGAGGTCAATTGTTTATGATACTAACAACCAGAATCAGACTGACTACAGGTTTGTGACCTACTCAGAACTGAATAATTCGGTAAGGATAATGAAAAAAGAAAACTGTGGATATGTTAAAGGAAAACTTACGATGTCTGCTTTTCTTAACGAAAATGTTTATGTATTTATATACAAAAAAGGGCAATATAATGCTTCTGTTGAAAGTATGGGATACGGTAACAGTCAAGTGTTTTTTGCCAAAGCAGTAACCAGTGCCAAAGTAGAACAGGACGGAAGCTATCATTTGGCTTTTATTGAACAAGGTGATTATGAAGTTCACATCGCCAAATACGAAAAAGACACAACAAACAAATCGGTTTTTAAGGGTATGATAAATGCGACAAGCGCTATTCCCGGATTGTTTTTGAATAATATTCAGGTGTCGGCTCAGGGCCATATACAATTAAACATTAATGTTTTTTGAATTAATTAAGCAACGTCAGATCAATTTGGTTTATTTAGGGTTCCGCCGATAATAATTTGAGAATCAATCCGGCATTTTCAACATGCCATAGTCAGATGGTTATTGGCACATTAGCTTCGGGCAAAAGCCCGGAGCTTTTTGTTTAATTCAACATTTATTTTATTCAAAACAGGTTCACTGTACAAGTGTTTCGAATGATAAGTTGATGTAAACAAAAAAAGGTGGAAAACCGGGTATTCCCATTTTCCACCTTTTTGTAATATCAGATTAATTTGTTAGCCCACAACCACTTTTGCTTGTCGTTTTCTGTCGTTTTCGTCGAGCAGGATTTTGCGGATGCGCTGGTATTTTGGCGTAACCTCGAGGTACTCGTCGTTGCGTAGGTATTCCATGGCTTCTTCGAGCGAGAACTTCACGGCCGGGGCAATGCTTGTTTTATCGTCGGAGCCCGAAGCGCGCATATTGGTGAGTTTTTTTGTGCGCACAATATTCAGAGTAAGGTCGTCCTGACGGGTGTTTTCGCCAATTACCTGTCCCATGTACACATCTTCGCCCGGATCGACAAAGAAACGTCCGCGGTCCTGCAGTTTATCAATAGAGTAGGCGATTGAAGTTCCGGTTTCGAGGCAAATCAGCGCTCCGTTGCGTCGCACGCCTAAATCACCTTTCCAGGGTTCGTAGGCATAAAAACGGTGTGCCATAATCGCTTCGCCTTCGGTGGCTGTAAGCATCTGGTTACGCAGACCGATTAATCCGCGTGCGGGAATCAGGAAGTCGAGGTGCGAGCGTTCGTTTTTTACTTCAATATTGGTGATGTCGCCTTTGCGTTGAGTAACGAGTTCGATTACTTTTCCTGCAAAAATTTCGGGAACATGAACCGTCAACGCTTCGATGGGTTCGTGTTTCACCCCGTCGATTTCTTTTATCAAAACCTTGGGCTGACCGAGCTGCATCTCAAAACCTTCGCGGCGCATGGTTTCCACCAAAACCGAAAGGTGCAGGATTCCGCGGCCAAACACAAGGAACGAGTCGGCTGAGTCGGTTTCCTCCACACGCAAAGCAAGGTTTTTTTCAGTTTCCTTGAAAAGCCTGTCGCGGAGCTGGCGCGAGGTTACAAATTTGCCATCCTTTCCAAAAAACGGCGAGTTGTTGGCCACAAACAACATGCTCATGGTGGGTTCGTCAACTTTAATGGGTGCAAGTCCTTCAGGTTCTTCGCCATCGGCCACGGTGTCGCCAATATCAAAACCATCAAGCCCAAGCACGGCGCATATTTCGCCACACGGCACGGGCAGTTTTGTTTTTTCCTTGCCCAGCCCTTCGAAAAGAAAAACCTCTTTTAAAGTGGTTTTTTGAATGGTTCCGTCGCGTTTTACAAGCGACACCTGCGAGCCGGGAACCAGCGTTCCGCGGGTTACTTTCCCCACGGCAATACGGCCGATGTACGACGAGTAATCGAGCGAGGTGATGCGCATTTGCAGCGAACCTTCACGTGGGGTTGAGGCAGGAATATGTTCAAGAATAGTATCGAGCAGATAGGTAAAGTCGGTGGTTTCGGTTTTCCAGTCGGGGCCCATCCAGCCGGCTTTCGACGAACCAAACACGGTGGGAAAGTCGAGCTGTTCTTCGGTAGCTTCGAGACTGAACATCAGGTCGAAAACTTTTTCCTGGGCAATATCGGGGGTGCAGTTGGGTTTGTCCACTTTGTTGATTACCACAATGGGTTTCAGTCCCAGTTCGATGGCTTTTTGTAACACAAAACGGGTTTGTGGCATGGGGCCTTCAAAGGCATCAACAATCAGCAAAACGCCGTTGGCCATGTTAAGCACACGTTCCACCTCACCACCAAAGTCGCTGTGGCCGGGGGTATCGATGATGTTGATTTTTGTGTCTTTGTACCGTACCGAAACGTTTTTCGAAAGAATGGTAATTCCGCGTTCGCGCTCCAGATCGTTGCTGTCGAGGATAAGTTCACCCATGTTCTGGTTGTCGCGAAAAAGATGTACCTGGTGCAGGATGCGGTCAACCAAAGTCGTTTTGCCGTGGTCAACGTGTGCGATAATCGCGATATTTCTAATTTCGGTCATTTTATTTCTTTTTATATTTCTGAATATGGCAACAGCGAACTGTTTTAATTGTTTTACAATACGTTACAAAAGTTACGGAGGTTCTCCGGAACGGGCTGCAAAAGTATAAAAGTTTTGTGGCGCAGCAAGTGAAACCAGTTGGTTTAATGGTTTTTTGGCGGAAAATTAATATCGGGGGGATAATCTTGTTGCATAATCGCTGAGGGGCTCGAAGCTGCTAAGCAAAATGACAAAGAAGTTGATTAGTAGTGTAATCACTAAGCGGATCAAACCGCTAAGTGATATAGTGAAGTTACTGAATCAAATACAAGTTCTTATCCGTTCTCAAAAGCATACTGTTATCAACAAAAACAGGCACAACTTTTACCGTTTCGCCGATAAAGTTTTGGGCAACCATTTCGAAGGCGCTGCCGGGTTTTACGATGGTGCATTCACCTTTTACATTGAAGAAATAAATGTTGCCGGCAGCTAAAACGGGCGATGAGTTGAAATTTCCCTTCAATTCGTGTTTCCAGATAAGTTTTGCAGTTACCGCATCGATGCAGGATGCCATGCCACGATCATGCACCATGTACATTTTCCCGTCAACAATCACGGGTGTTGGAATTTGCGGGACTTCGTCCTCGTACATCCATTTTACATGGGTTTTTGTTACGTCGCCTTTCCCTGTGGGGTCGATGGCGTATTGACGGCTAAAAAAGGGCTTATTATCCTCAAAAATCCATCCCGAATTCACAAAAACAAGTCCGTTCCAATACAGCGGCTGACTAACCGTTGAATCGTAACCATATTCCATTGTCCAGATTACTTCGCCTGTATTTACATCGTGGGCAAAACACATAAACGACGAATTGCTGATCAGCAGTTCACAACCACCGGCTTGAATTACAATCGGGGTTTGGTACGATTTACGGTAAACGGGTTCGAGTTTATCGTAGATTTCTTTTGGCCTGATGCTGTTCCAGATAGTTGTGCCTGTTTTTTTATCGAGCGCAATCACATATGGGTCTTCGGTTCCTTCCAAATGCACAATCAGTTTATCATTGTGAAGAATTGGCGATGATGCCGGACCCTGCATGTGCTTGCAGTTCAAGTCTTCACGTTTCCAAACAATTTCAAAATTTTCAGTGTTGATGCAGGCTGTACCAAAGGTTCCGTAATGTACATATACAAAACCCTCTTCGATGCATGGGGTAGGTGTTGCATACGAGTTTGTTCCATGAATTCCCTGCGGTTCGGCACAGGTAAAAATTGTTTTTTCGTCAAGCAATTTTCCGGTTTCTATGTTGTAACACAGGGTGTAAAATTCGGTGCCATCTTCTTTGGCTGAAGTCAGCCAGATTTGATTGCCAAAAACCACCGGCGATGACCAGCCCAGTCCTTTTACCGGCGCTTTCCAAACAATGTTTTCGGTGGCGCTCCAGTGCAGCGGTGCTGTTTTTACCTGTGCGTGGCCATTCATTTCCGAACCACGGAAATGAGTCCAGTTGTCAGCGTTCTGCGCAAAAGCACAGGAAAAAAGTAAAAGAAATAAAACGGAGAGGAACAGGCTTTTTTTCATCGTTGGTTTAGTTTTCGATTTTCAAAAATAGCAAAGACATTCCATCGGTTCATTTACGATTTAATGTCGTTTGATCAAGAAAAAATTATAAAAATCTGAATGAACAGCACCCTTCGACTACGCTCAGGGTGACCGTCAGACTGAGCGATCCCGAAGCTTCGGGGGAAGTCTGTTAACACTAACTAAATAACATTGATTTACTATTTCTAATTTTCTCAATCACCCATTTACACATTAACTCAATTACTCTCTCACTCAATTACAATACCTCTTAATCACATTGTACGCTCCGTAAATTCCAAGCTCTCCAGCACGACTGAGGTCTAGTGCTCCACCTTCGGGGTCGTTCATGTATATTTTTGTGAGGCCGCGGTTAAAATAGGCTTCAGCAAATTCGGGTTCCATTTCAATTGCACGGTTTAAATCTTCGATGGCGCTTTTATATTCTCCCAACCTGAGTTTGATAAATGCCCTGTTAAAATAACCAATATAAAAATCACGGTTTAAAAACAAAACCATTTCGTAATCTTCAAGAATCTGTTTGTAATCGAGCGCTGCAGGCTGACCAAATTGCGCTTGCGAGTCCGCCTTTTTTTCGCCGATTTTCACGGTCAGGTTGTTGTTTGTTCCGGCCAGCAGTTCAATCTGTTCCAGCATTTTGTAACGGGTGTTTGCACGTTCAAGCCACGCGATTCCCTGTTTATCGTCGAGTTGGATGGTTTTGTTCAGATCGGCAATGGCTTCGTTGTATTTGCCTGTTAAACTATAAAAAACAGCCCGGTTCAGCAGGTTGTGTGCATTTTCCTGAATCTTGATTTTATCGTTGAAATAGAGGATGAAATTCTCGAAAATTGTTTTGTACGAATCCACCGGTTTATTCGTAAGCGAAAGTACGGGATTGTAATTATTCTGTTCGTTTATCCTGTCGAGTGCAGCGTTGTAATACTGAAACCGGTCGTAATCGACTGCGTTTTTTTCAAAAGCCGAAACGATAAAAATGGGTTGCAAATCGATGGCAATATTGCGGTTCTGAATCCGTCCGTCATCGGGATCTGCTTCTTCTTCGCCCGGTAAATCGCGCGAGTCTTCAATCATCAGGCTCAGCTGACGGTTGTTCCTGTTGTTTTTGGGTTCGTCATCTTCCAATGCCTGATCGATAGCTTTTTCCTGGTCTGTCTCTTCTTCATCATTATTTTGTACTGGCGGAATATTTGCTGCCAATGGCTGACTTGTTAAACTGTCGATTTTTGCCTGCTGCTGTTGTTGTTTTTGCTGCGCCTGATTCTTCTGCTGACTTTGAGCCATTTTCTCTGCATTTAAGCGCCGTGCTTCCATATCATATTTCGGGTTGAGTTGTGCTGCGATGGCATAGTCGGTCTGATAACCAGGCATTTTCAGTGCTTCTTTTGCCATGGCACGGTTAAAATAAGAGTTGGCCATTTCAGGATCAAGCTGAATAGCCATGTTATAATCCATGATCGCGCCAGCATAATCTTCAAGTTTTTGTTTCACGGTTCCGCGGTTATTAAAGGCAAGCGCATTTTGCGGATCGAGTTTTATGCTTTGGTCGTAATCGCGCAGGGCCGACGCATAATCTTCGAGTTCCATGCGGGCGAGGCCGCGGTTAAGGTAGGCACCTGCAAAATGCGGTCGAATTACAATTACCTCGTTTAAATCTTTGATTGCGCCGCGCACATCGCCGCTGATAAATTTTGCATTGCTCCGGTTCATCAATGCATGTGTCGATTTCGGGTTGATTTTCAGTACCTGATTGTAATCTTCAATGGCGCCCTCCAGGTTTTTCTGCGACAGTTTGGCCATTCCCCTGTTATTGTAAATATTTTCGTCGTCGGGGGCAAATTCAAGTGCTTTGTTGTAATCTTCAATCGCTTTTTTGTAGTTTTTCAGGTTGTGGTAAGCCATGCCACGATTGGTATAAGCCTGTGGATAAAAGGGTTTTATATCGATTGCTGTGTTGTAGTCGTTAATGGCTCCACGGTAATCTTCGAGCTGGTGTTTGGCCATTCCGCGGTAAAAATAACCTTCGGCTAAGTGGGGTTTAAATTTCAACACAATATTGAAATATTCGATTGCACCGGTGTAATTACCAATCTGGGTGCGCGTTTGGCCCACCCTGATGTAATGGTTGATATTCACCTGTGCCCCGGCAGCAAAATTCAGCACCACGAAAAGCAGGAAAATGATTCGTTTCATGCAGTTTTTTTATGAGTGGTCAAAAATAGCAAAATACAGGTATCTCTGTTCCGGTTAATTTTATTTAACGATTGAATAGAAAGGTTTGCAACCTGGGAAAATGTGCTGCATGTCTGTTGGTTTTCAACGTCTGCTTTTCAAACTGCTGGCCATCGCGGTGGGGTTGCGGGTTATACTAAAATCGAACCCGTACCGGGTTGTTTGCATTTTTACATTGTTAAAACGTTATTTTTATCCCAAAAACAAAACCATGTGTGAACGTTGTAACTGGGGAAATACTACCCCGAATATGATTAAATATCACGACGAAGAGTGGGGTGTGCCGCTGCACGACGACCACAAACTTTTTGAGTTTTTTGTGCTCGAAGGTTTTCAGGCCGGGCTGAGCTGGCAGATTGTGCTCAACAAACGCGAGGCTTTTCGCGAGGCTTTCGACCAGTTCGACCCCGTAAAAGTGGCAAAATATACCGAAGTCAAAATAGCGGCTCTTGGCGAAAATGCCGCCATCATCAGAAACAAAGCTAAAATTGCTGCCTGCGTAAACAATGCACAGCGGTTTCTCGAAGTTCAGACTGAATTTGGCAGTTTCGATAAATACATCTGGCAGTTTGTGGATTTCAAACCCATCGTAAACAGTTTTACAAGTTTGAAAGAACTGCCTGCAAAAACGGCGCTTTCGGACCTGGTTTCGGCTGACCTGAAAAAACGCGGGTTTAAGTTTGTCGGCTCAACAGTAATTTATGCGCACATGCAAGCCACCGGAATGGTAAACGACCACATTGTCAGCTGTTTCAGGTACAACGAAATCATCGTCAATTACAACCAGTAAAATCAGCTGTAATAAAATTGTATCTTTTCAATTAATTGTTACTTTCGCTGTTCATGTTTTTATAAAATCGTAATTATTAAGAAATTATACTTCTATGATACGTGTTGTTTTCACTTGGTTTATGGCCGTATTATTGGTCATTCCGGCATTTTCGGGTAACGGGGTAAAAGGCGATAAAACTACGGTTGGCTATGTTTTCGAAGACGAAATTGTGTTGCCTGCCACGCCTGTAAAAGACCAGTACCGCACAGGTACCTGCTGGTCGTTTTCAACGCTTTCGTTTTTCGAATCGGAAATGATAAGGCTGGGTAAACCAGAAGTTGACCTTTCCGAAATGTTTGTGGTACGAAACACTTATTCGGATAAAGCAAAACGATATGTAAGGCTGCACGGCGAAGGCAGTTTTTCGGCCGGCGGCGCATTTCACGACGCCAAAAATGTAATGATAAATTACGGCATTGTGCCAGAGCAGGTGTACAATGGTTTAAATTACGGCGAAACAAAACACGTGCATGGCGAAATGGACAACATGCTGAAACAGCAGGTTGATGTAGTGATTGAAAACAAAAATAAAAAGTTGAGCACTGTGTGGAACCAGCCTGTGGAAGGCACACTCGACTCATACCTTGGTAAATTGCCCGAAAGTTTTGAATACGAAGGCAAAAACTACACACCCAAAAGTTTTGCCTCCGATTTTGTGGGACTGAACATGAACGATTATATTGAAATTACTTCATATACGCACCACCCTTTTTATACCGAATTTGTGCTCGAAGTACCCGACAACTGGTCGTGGGACAATGTTTACAATGTGCCGGTGAATGAACTTGAAGCAATTATCGACAACTCGCTGGCCAACGGATACACCGTGGTCTGGGCTGCCGATGTAAGCGAAAAAGGATTTGTAACCAGCAACAAAGGCGTTGCAGTTTTGCCTGCCGCTGTTCCCAGTGAAATGAGTGACGCAGAAATTGCGCGGTGGGAAGCGCTTCCTGAACGCGAAAAAGAAAAGGAATTGTACAAACTCGATAAACCAGTACCCGAAATTCAGGTTACACAAGAAATGCGTCAGGCAGCTTTTGATAACTATGAAACCACCGACGATCACGGTATGCACATTGTCGGAACTGCGAAAAACCAGGAAGGAAAAGTATTTTACAAAGTGAAAAACTCGTGGGGCGACTACAACGAATATAAAGGCTTTTTCTATGTTTCGAAACCGTATGTAAACCTGAAAACCATGTGTATTATGGTTCACAAGGATGCGGTGCCAAAACAAATCAGGGAAAAATTAAAACTTTAAATACAAAGCTGTCTCAAAAGGGCAGCTTTTTTATCTTTGTTTTATCAAGTTGAAATCATGGTAAACCGCATATTTCTCATTGCTCTTCTTCTTATTTCCACGCAGGTTTTTGCACAGTCGGGTAGCGATGATATGGCTTGGTGGAACGAACTTCACGGGTGGGAAGAAGGCGATCCCGGATGGCGGAACTGGATGATAATTTCGCCCGGTTACCTTGGGCCAAACGCTTTGCCGGTGCCCGAAGTAAAAAAGGGATTCCTGAATTCCAACACCGAAATCGAACTCACAGCTTCAACTCATTTTCTGAAAGGCGATCCCACGCAGGATATTTCCGGACGGCTGTTTGTACCTTTTTGCCAGAATAAAATCGCCATCGAAATTTATGGTGTGGTGGCTGAGCATTTTGCTTTCTCCGAGGAAATAAGGAACGAACGATTTGCACGCATTGAAGATGGGAAAGGTTATGCTTTTGGCGATTTGTATTTCAGCACGCTTGTGCAGCTTTGGAAAAACCGCAAAATGCCTGATGCATTGTTGCGCATGGCCGGAAAAACTGCATCGGGAAACCAGTTGGAAGGTGCTCGTAACACCGACAGTCCGGGTTATTTTTTTGATATCAGTTTTTCGAAAGAATTAGGAAAAACTGAAAAAGGATATTTCCGTCCGTTTGGGCTTGCCGGGTTTTATTCGTGGCAAACCAACGACGAACTAA